>JAJXUS010000131.1 GCA_021782675.1 Acidobacteriota bacterium | reverse complement strand
TGCACAATGCTTATAGAGCGGATGATTCGGCGTCAGATTCGCCATCTGCGACACCAGTGCGGCGCGGCGCTGATCGAGAGCTGCCTTGAGGCTGCTCAATCCCGAGTCGGTGGCGATGATATCGTCGGCCGCGGCGTTCAACGCTGCGGAATTGTCTTTCCCGGCCAACGCCTCCAGGCGGGCCTCGGCTTCGTCGTGATCGGCGCGAGCTTTCACAAGCTGGCCGTGAATCCCGGCAACGTCGTCATCGTAGTGCTCCGGAGCCGCGGCTCCGATCGCCGCCACCCCAAGCTGGGCATTCAGCGCCACCTGCTCGGAGCGGTCGTCCGCCAGCTCCTTCTTCACCCGATCGCGCTCGTCGCGCAAAATGCTTACCCGCTGCTCGCTGCCTGCCCGTTGCTCGTGCGCGGTGCCATCAATATATGCGGCAGCCACGGCATTGGCCATATCCGCCGCAACCTGCGCATTCGATGCATGCGCCACAATCGAAACCTGATAGCTGTTCTGCACCCGCGTTGCCTCGACAGAATGGCTCAGACGCTCGATCGCGTCCTGCTCGCTCTCCCCGCTCTTCTGCCAGCCGCTGCCCAGCTTGCCCAGCGCGTTCTTCAGCACGTCCGGACGCGTTATGCTCAAAATCTGCTGCTGGATGTACGACTCATAGGTGTTCGGATCGTAGTTGTAAGGCCAGTGCATCGAGACCCCCGCACCCATCGGAGCGGAAGGCGTCGGCTGCACATACACCAGCGTCTCGGCGGAGTAGATAGGCCAGTTGCGAAACACATACGCGCCGGCGAGCAGAACTCCGAAGACGACAAAACCGATCGCCAGCCTGCGATGCAGTTCCAGGCTGCGGCGCAGATCGAGATGGAAGATCGCCTGTTCGCCCTGGGAATTCGGGGCGCGGTGCGAAAACTGCGCGACAGGCGAAGAAGCCAGCCCCGTCGGGCGAGGCGTCTCCGCGGCCACCATCTGATTGGCTGCGCCGCTCATAGAATCATCCCCAGGTAGGCCAGTGAACTCAGCGAGAAGATCGGGTTCAAACGCTGCAGAACATACGTCGCTTTCGCGAATCCGGTCTTGGGCACAAAGATGATCTCCCCTGGCTGCAGCGCGATCTCGCGGCTCTTTGCCGGATTCAGCAGATCGTGAAATTTAAAGACACGCGAGGTTCCGGTCGCAGGATCGACGATCTGAATGTGCGCGTTATCGCCGGCCTGATCGGTGAAACCGCCTGCCGACGCGAGCACACTCGCCAGCGTGCTGTTGCTGGTAAGCGGCACCGCGCCGGGATGCTGCACCTCGCCCATCACTGAGACGAACCGCTCCGCGGGATTAGGCACATAAATCACGTCGTCGCGGCGCAGGCGCAGATCGGCAAGCGCGTTGCCCGATTCAATCAGTTGCTTGAGCTGCACCCATACCACCTGCTCGCTGCCTCGATAGATCGCGCACTCCTCTGGCACCCGGGCAATCTTGTCGGGGCCCGTTTCCAGTCCGGCGCGGGTAAGCGCGGCCAGCAGCGTGGGCGTGCTTTCGAATGCGAACTGTCCGGGGGTATTCACCGCGCCTAGAACAAGCACGCGGTTCGAGGTATAGCGGGTCACAATGACCTGGGCGGAAAGATTGTCGTAATAAGGAGACAGGGCGGTCTGAACGGCTTTGGCTGCTTCCGTCCGTGTGAGACCTGCCAGCATCATGTCGCCCGCGAGCGGCAGCGAAACCCGGCCGTCCGGACCCACAACCAGCTTGGCCTGCAGTTCGGGACGCCCGGCAAAGTCGACCGTGATCTCGTCGCCGCGGCCCAGTCGGTACTCTTCGTCGGCGGAAGGTTCAAAGTTGCGCAGCACGTCCAGAGGATTCTGCTTGAGCTGCGGACCCGCGGCTGGTGTGCCGGCAACCTGCGGACCGGCCGACGGCGGCTGGGGCGGATGACTCTCAATCACATGTTGAATCGAACTCTGATCCGCTGCAGGGGTCTGAGCGGGAATGGCAGCCTGATCCGGAGCCGAAGCCTGGGACAGAGGCAGGTTGCCTTGCGGCGCTGCATTCTGCTGCGGAGCCCCCTGTGGCCCGGTAGCCTGCGTCTGCGCCGGCAACGGAAGCAAATCCGAAGGCGGGGGCGGAAGGGGATCCTGCGCGCGCAGGCAGATGCCGCCCATGAGCAGCATCGAGAAGACCGTAATGTGCACCCGGTGGTTCATGCCGTCACAACCCGTCCGCGGAGAACTGCCATTCCGCGCTGGTAGAACTGCGTGCTTTTTTGTCTCTCTTCCCCGCTCATCATCCAGCGGTAGAGAATGCCGCCCAGCATCGCAGCGTAGAGGATGCCGCCGGCCGCAAGCACCCCCGCGCCTTCCCACCGCCCCACGGCGTGTACAGCCACGGCCACTGGCCACGCCAGTACGCCCGCCACGAGGTACGGCGCCAACCCGGGAACAATCACGACTCTGAGAAAATCCTTCAACGGCAGCTCCAGTACATACAGGACTCGGCCCATCAAAACCGATGCGGAACCGATCGTAGCCACTGTTACGGCACTTCCGATGCCGATTGCAGTCCAGCGCCCTTCGATCATCCTGGCCGCGGGTAACGCAATCGCCAGCAACACAATGTTGGGAAAGGTGTAGGTAAACTCCTCGTATACCCGCCCCATGCCCCGGAACATTGAAGTGCCCGGTCCAGTAAGCATATGCCACTGCATACCGAGGCTAAATACCACGAAGAGGGGGACCAGCTTCTGCCCCAAGGGTAACTGCGGACCTAACCAAACGTGCAGAATCGGTGATGCCCACCAGGCCACTAATCCGACAAAAGCAGAGGTACAGAGGTTCGAATAGCGGGAACTGGCCAGGTAAAGCTTGCGCAGATTGCCTTTTCGGTCTTCTTCCGCCGAGGCGGCGTCCACATGCGAAGCCGCCGGCAGTAGCGCGTAGAAAAATGCCATTGGAACGCTGGAGAAGGCGTTTTGCCATTTCTTTGCCACGTCCATCAGCCCCGCGGCGGCCACGCCGATCAAACCCAGAGCCGCTACCCGCTCGAATGAGTTGATCACGATCTCCAGAACAGTTTGGAACTGCACCATGCCGCCAAAGTGAACCACATAGCGGACCGATTCGCGGCGCACCATGCGCGGCGACAGATGCAGCCACTTGAGTTTGCGCCAGGCCCACCAGATCGTAAGTCCGTCGTTAATGATGGTGCGCGCCAGGTAGGCTTCCGCCAGCCCTCGAATGCCGCGGCCATGTTCCACCAGGACGATAATCAGCGCAAACTCAGCCAGAATCCCGAGAATCAGAAACACCTGGGTAGCCGCAATCTCCTGGCACCCGGTCAGAATGTCCCCAAAACCATTCAGCGAAATGCTGGACAGAAAGATGCCGAGAACAATGAGCACCGCCTCTTTGCCGTCAGCGGCATGGGCCGCAGGCAGCCGCAGCCAGGGCGCATACCAGTTCCAGCCGAAATAGAAGCCGAGAAAAATTGCGATGCAGAGCGGCACCGTGATGGCCAGTCCCGTCGACAGAAGCGAGTTGGCCTTGTCGAACTCGCGGCGGGCGTGAAACTCCGCCACATATTTAATGTAGACATTGGAGATACCGAGGGTGGTCACGCCGACATAAGAGACCAGGATGAAGACCGTGGTCCAGATGCCGTAGGCCTGCAGCCCGATATGGAATAGCAGGAAAGGAACCAGCACCACGCCGCGCGCCATATTGACCACGCGCGCAAAAATGGTGGTAAGCACATTGCGGCTGAAGCGCCCGCGAACGTCTGCAAGGGGCCGTGCAGCAGCATTGGCGGCCATCTCTGCGGCCAGCGCGGGGTCGTCCAGTACAGGAATGAGTGCGCCTTCGCTCATGGCTGCTGCACCTCGCGGCGGGTACGAGCCCACTCGGCACGCTTGCGGGCCTGGCGCAAAACCAGGGGAGTGATAAGGAGCTTCCAGGCAATGTGGACCGGCGCCATGGCCAGAGCGCTCAGGTCGCGCCAGGGCTCATCGCCTAGCGTCGCCGCCTCAAGCACGTAAAGACAAGCCAGAACACCGCAGACCATGGCGAACACGTGCAGCCAGTGCACCGGAAGCAGCAGCGTAAGCAGCAGCGCAACCACGCCGCGGGAAAGAGGCAGGCTCCACGCCTCCGCCAGCGCCTCAAGAGCGCGCCAGTTCCCCCGCCCGGCGGCTCCCAGCAGCCGTAGCGTCCCGCGCGTTGCCACATGTGCTCGTCCGCCTTCCCATCGAGCTTCCTGGCTGGCGCGAGCTGAGCCGGGCGCAGAGAGCGGGGCATATACGGCGGCATTCTCAACCCACTCCACCCGCACCCCGGCGCAGACAAGCTTGATGTGGTATTCGAGATCCTCGCAGATGCTGTCCGCAGAGAAGGGCACTCGGTCCAGCACCGCTTCCGTCACAGCAAAGCCATTGCCGAAGATACCGGCGGAAAAACCCAGTCCGGCGCGGCCGCGGGCACGCAGCACGTTGATTCCCCTGAAGGCCATCACCCGCAGGCGGGCCAGCGACGTCACGGCTCCTGCGACCGGCTTTTCCAACTCGTATCGGCACTGTACCGCCTCGGCGCCCGCTTCAAGTGCCGAGGCGATCGACATGATTAGATCCGGGCTGGCAACGGAATCGGCGTCCATCACCAGGAACGCGTTGGCCCCGGAGCGATGAGCAGCCTCCAGGCCATAACGTAGCGCGGCGCCCTTTCCGCGCATCAGCGGATTGCTCAGACTTACAACGCTCGCGCCCGCCGCCGCGGCCACCACAGCCGTGGCATCCGAGCAGTTGTGGGCAACCACAAGTACCGGCGGCCGCCACTGCGTCCCGGTACAGTCCTCGGACGAAGAACAACCTGCCGCCAGCAGCGAACGCACGGTCCGCGCGATCATCAACTCCTCATCATGCGCCGGAATCACCACCGCCAGGCGAATCGTGCGCAGGCGCTCCGGCTTAGCGGCGCGAGAGCGGCACAAATTCCCAGCCAGGGCGATCCCCAGATCCACGAACAGGGGGGCTGCCAGCAACGCGATGGCCGCTGCCAGAACCTGTACCGAGATGGAGCCAAACATCGTCAAGCAATCGTTCCTTTATGTAAGTGCCGCCCAGCGCGGGCGCGGTAGCCCTAAGCCAAAACGCGACGAAAGGCCGCCTGGGGACCATGGGCCGGCCACGCCACCGCGGCCTCCGGTTGCGGATTCATACCTTGCACCCAGCCGATGAACATGAAGAAAAGCATCACAATCTGCTCGCCCATGTAAACGGTTGTGACGGTGGTCATCAAACCAATGAGCACCGAGAGATGCGCAAAGACCAGCAACCTGTCCTCTTGTGCCAGGGCGCGGGTCATGAACTGCAGCAGCCGCATCGCGGTCGCTCCCACGATGGCGAGAAAAACCGCGAGCCCGAAGAATCCTTCCGTCACAACCAGCAACAGATATTCGTTATCGATTGACTGCTGCCCGTTCATCGCCGGGTAGTCGGTAATGCCCCAGCCGAACGCAGGCCGCTGTTGAATGACAGGGGTATAGCTTCGCAGCAGTTCGCGGCGATAGACCGCATTGCGCTGCTCCTCCGTAGTCGCGGATTGCAGGTCGGTATCGGTGTAGTGCTTGCCGATCGAGTAAGCGGCGGCGCCAAAGAGGGCGAGAAAAACCAGAAATGCCAGCGCCGCTTTGGCGGCTGGCAGAATGCGCGCCAACCCCGCAAACACCAGCGCGAGCAGAACGCCTATCAAGGGGCCGCGCGACTGCGTCATCACCAGGCCGGCTGCCAGAGCAGTCAGAATCAGCCCCCGCGGCGTCATCGGCAATCCCGCAATCAGGCGGCGCGCTCCCCACTGCGGATCGGCGCGGCGCAGCCATAGACAGTAAATAATGCCCATCAGAAAAATCATGCCCGCCAGGATGGCGTGACCGTACGGCCCGGCGATGCGGCCAAAGCCCCAACGCACCTGCGGCTCCCAGATTTCGTTCTGGTAAGGCTTCAGCGGCGCAGCCAGCCTTTGCCAGGTGTTCACGCCGCCCCTCACAAAATCATGCACGCTGATTACGGCCACAACCGCAAGCAGAGAGACCATGCGGCGAATCACCTTGCCGCGCATCGGCACGCCATCGCCGTCGCGCTGCTCCAGCAGAGTCTTGCCGATCATGTAGGGCAGCACTATTGTCAGCAGGGCGTTCACGAACATAAGTCCGCCGTTGGCGATGTTGGTGCCCAGCCGCAGCGAGGCGGCGGAACTTGAGGAGAAGAGA
>JAJXUS010000130.1 GCA_021782675.1 Acidobacteriota bacterium | reverse complement strand
GAAGGGCGAGCCGTAGTTCGATGGCTCCGGCGTCGCCGTGAGTTTGCCCGACACGTCTCCATTGTCCGGAATATTGAGCAGGACGGTTACCGTCGAAGCGTTGTTCACGTCGTCATTTGCAACTACGATATCCGGATAGCCATCGCCGTCGACGTCGGTCACAAAGTACGGGGAGGCGGCGTCGCCAGGGGAGGGCAGGGCCGTAATCGTGGAAGCGTTAAACGTACCGTTTCCATTCCCTGTGTAGACCGAGAGTTGCTCGGTCGGGGTGGTTCCTGACGTAAGACCCACAAGAACAAGGTCCAGCTTGCCATCCTTGTTCATATCTGCGGCAAACATTTGTATACCCACCGGGCTGGTGAGTGCATTGGGGTTCTGGAAGCTGCCATCGCCGTTGCTCAGCGAAACATAGACCTGCGTGGCGCCATTGAAGTCCGTGCAGTCGTAGGCAACGTCGGCCAGACCGTCCCCGTTGAAATCGGCCAGTACCACGCTGCCGGGGATGTAACACGTACTGCTGGCATTGCTCACCGTAACATCCGGCTGGAAACTCCCGACAGGCGTCGTGCCCAGCAGAACGTGGAGTTGGCCTACCGAATCTGCATACATCATGTCCGGGATTCCGTCCCCGTTCACATCTCCGGTCACCGGAGTGATTGTGGGTGGACTGGCCAGGCTTCCGTTGCCACCGGTGGCAAACGCCCCGGTGGTCGTATCAAGAACCAGCCTGCCGTTCCCGACACCTACCCCATTATTGTTGATCGTGACCGTCCCAGAGGGCGCTCCCGGAGTGGAGGTGCCGGTGATCAACGCCGAGAGCAGGGAAGGCGATCCCACCGTGCCGGGAGTCGGCGTGGCGCTGGTGGTTCCGCTGGTGGAAGCAAGCGGAGAGACGGTGACCGCCGGGCTGGTGACGCAGGTGGGCCCGGCGTTGCATACCGTTGCGGTAATCGACGTGACGCCGGCAGGAATCACGGGCAGCTTGACCTGCAACGTGGACGCGGATTCATAGATCACGGTGGCATTAGCGCTGCCGGATCCCCAGGCGAAACTGACCGTCGTGGGCGCAACAAAACCGGAGCCAGACAGCAGCACGCTCTGCGGCGGTGCTGGAAGGTTGGTCGACGGGTTGGTCTGATAGATCAGCGCGGGGGCCACGCTGTTGACTGCGAGTGGTCCGCTCCCACTGCCGCTCCCGCTTCCACTACCTCCGCCGCCGCCGCTTGGGGAGTAGGCAATCACCACATTGGCCGTATTCGAAACAGTGCTCGATGCCGAACAGGTCGCAGAGCCGCTGCCGGGAATCGCAATCACGTTCAGCGAGGCGAGGAACGATCCCGCCACAAAAGCACCGGCCGGGATGGAGTTGATCGAGGAAGCCGGAATGGACAACGTTGCCGCGGTCGCGTTGCCGGATGAGGGGACAAGCGGAGTTGCGCTGGCTCCGTAGCCGGTATAGAAGCAGTAGCCATATCCACCCGGGCCGAACGCCGTAGGCAACGTGCTGCCGGTCACCACAAGCGACTGGTTGGTGGTGACCCCGGAGAGAAACGACGTTGGCGTTGTGCCCGTGATGTTGTACTGCGCAAACAACATGCTAGGAGCGGCGAGGACGGCCAGCAAAACCACAAGACGGCGGAGCTGAAAAAAACGTGCGTTCATGGCTGCACCATCGCGGGAATAAACAGCGTGCGCGGCGCGGCTGGCGAAGCGTCCACCATCCACGCAGCGGTCGTGCCAGGGCCGCTCAGGGCAAAGGCCGCATTGCCGGCCAGCGTCGTCAGCCGATCCACCTTGCACACGCAGGGAATACGCATCGGCGCGGTCGCGTTCGACAGGTCCACACGCACTACGCTGGAGTCAGCGGCGTTGGCCACCACCGCCAGACGACCATCAGCTGAAGCCGCCACAGCAAACGGCGCCTGAAACGCGCTGCTGGCAAATCGCTGCACGGCACCGGACGCACTGCCGGGAATCAGATTCAGCACTTCATTCTGGCTGTCCATCGCCAGCAGGTCGTTGCCACCGGGCACAAACGCAATCCCCCCCAGGCCGCCCAACGTCGCCACCGGCATCGCATTGCCCGTCAGCAGCGTCAGAGTCGCAGGCCCGGCTCCGCTGGCGGCGACCACCGCGCCCGTGTCGCTGACCGCAATCGCCGACAACGCAGCGCCGCTACCCAGCGCCTGCACACCCACCGATTGCGCAGAACCGCCCAGTCCCGTCAACAGAAGCGCCGTGCTCTGGCCCGGAACAAAAACCGCAGCATTCAGTCCCAGCGGCGAAAAAATTATCTGGGCCACGCCCGCCACATGCACACCACCAAGCGGCATCGGTGTTCCACCGGGAACGCTCATCAGGCTCAGATCACCGGATTTGTCTTCCAGAAGCGCTTCGCCGCTTTGCACCGAAGCGGCCGCAGCAAGATAGCTGCCCGACTCAACCAGTGGAGGTCCAAACTGCGACGCGCCTGGCACGCCCTCAACAGGCCTCAGCGTCTGCTCGCCGCTCGACCATAAATACCCCAGTTGAGGCCCCTGTTGCTCCAGTGATGCGCTCGATGGGTTGGCGGGAGTACTCGTGGAACCAGTAAGCACATGGCCGCCACCGCTGCAACTGATGAGCAGCAGGCTGGATCCCAAGGCGATTAACGAACCGACACGGGCTGCCGGTCGCAGCAAAGCAAAGTCGTTCATGCAGGCAACAGACCCCGGGGAAGGAATAACCCTTTTGAAATTACACTCACAGTACGCGAACGATTTCTCGCGGTCAAGAGCTATTTTCTGGCGTAGTATGTTTGCTGAGGTGTCGAACGCCGTTCCGGATTCCCGCCCTGCGAGCGGCCTTGGCAATCCATTTCGCAGGTCCATCCGTTCCCCCAGCAGCAAATATCGATGCCTTCGCCGCTTTCGGCGCCAGGAGACTGCATGTACGACCGTTGCATAGCCCTGATGTACACCGCCCTGATGTTGCTGGCCGCTCCCCACGCCACAGCATTCCCGCTCAACGTTGCATCCGCCGCTGCACCCTCCCCGACATCCCCCACCGCCGAAACGCTTCAAATCGTCGTCGAAAAGAAGCTCCCCGACGGCACGGCCCAGGCCATGACGCCCACCCACGTCTTTCACACCGGCGACATCATCCGCCTTCGCTTGGTCAGCCACTTCAACGGCTTTCTGTACATGATGGATCAAGGCTCCTCCGGGCAGTTCAGCACTGTTTTTCCCTCCGTGGCCGCGGGCAATGACAACCGCATCGCCGAAGGCAAAAGCTATCTGGTGCCTGCCACCACAGATGGCTGGTTTGAGCTGACCGGACCACCGGGCTTTGACGTCTTTTACTTCCTGCTTTCACCCTCCGTGCTGGCTACGCCCGCCGCCAGCAGCTTTGTCGCGCCCGGTCCGGTCAGCTCGCTGCGCCCGCGCTGCAACGATGCCGCCTTCCGCGCGCGCGGCGAGTGCAACGACATCAGCGCCGGTCCTGCCGCGCTGCCGCGCAATGTGCCCCTGCCGGCTCCGCTCGCACCCATTGCCGGGGCGGCCTCGCGCGACATCACCATCATGCGTAAGGATGACGAGGTCACTGTACAGTCTGGTGGCGCAAAGACAGCTCCAGTGATCTATACCTTCCGGCTTGCTCACAACTAGAACATCCGCTGCCGTGGTCGCCAGCGCCTCCACAGCGCCGGCAGCTCCACGGCACGGACATAACCCTCAGGAATTGCCCATGAAACGTATTCCGTTTTTACTCTCTGCCCCGAAGGTGTTCTGCTCCGTGCTGATGGCGCTTTGCTTCGTGCTGGCACAGCTCTACCCGGCGCTCGCAGCACAGACCACCCCGCCGCCGCCTGCCACTCCGCCGCCTGCCCAGAGTCCCGCCTCCGCCAGTCGCGACATCAAAACCATCGGACCGGCATCCCAGGCTAAACCCGTCACCATCCCGCGCAGCTACGCGCTGGTCATCGGCATCTCTAAGTACAAAAATCTGCCGGCCAGCGCTCAGCTTGAGTATCCCGACCGTGACGCCGAGTCCATCTACACCACGCTCATCAGCTCGGAAGGCGGCCAGTTTCCCGCCGAAAACGTCCATAAGCTGATCAACGATCAGGCCACGGTCGCCAACATCCAGCACGAACTGGAGGTCTGGTTGCCCTCCGTGACCAAGCCGGACGATCGCGTCGTCATCTACTTTGCCGGACATGGCTTTGTCTCGAACGGACGCGGCTATCTGGCCGCCTACGATGTCGATATCCACAACATCACCACCACGGCTTACCCCATGGATCAGCTCGGCAAGGACATTGGCGGGCGCATCCACGGCAAGTGGAAGGTGCTGATGACCGATGCCTGCCACTCCGGCGCCATCACACCGCAGTCCGATCCTCAGTCCGACCGAGGCACCATCAACAGCACCCTGCTCGACCTACAGAAGTCACTCTTTTCCCTCACCGCCAGCCGCGACCGCGAACAAAGCTTTGAAAGCAGCAACTGGGGCGGCGGCCACGGCATCTTCACCTACTACGTCGTCAAAGGCCTGCAGGGCGAAGCCGACACCAACGGCGACGGCGTCGTCTCCGCCGACGAGCTGGCCGAGTACGTCCACTCCAACGTACGCCTGGCCACGCAGGCCCGCCAGAATCCTACTTCCGAGCGCGGCAGCTTCGATCCCGATATGGTGCTGGCCTACAATCCCACTCACGTCACGGCTGCCGCCCTGCCGCCGCCCCAGTACGGCAACCTCATTATCGAATCGAACATGGACAACACCGAGGTCTTCGTCGATGGCATCAGCCAGGGCATCGTCAGCAAAGGCAAGCCGCTGCGCCTGCCCGGCATCGCACCCGGCGCACACAGCGTCAAGGCTGTGCACATGGGCTATGAGCCGGACGGTCCGCGCGAGGAGCAGGTCTATCCCGGTCAGGACACCACCGTATCCATCCGCATCCTCATCGTGCGCCACACCTCCAAAGCCGCACTCGATGACCTCGACAAAGGCATCGAGTTCTACCAGAAGGGAGGTCAGGACAACTATAAGAAGGCGGCCGAGAAGTTCCACGCCGCGCTGGCGATTGAACCCAAATACTCCCAGGCCGCCGTCTATCTCGGGCGCGTCGACAATGCGCTCTATCAGGATCAGGATGCAATTGCCGCCTTCAAGCAGGCGATCGCCGCTGACCCTGACTACATCGAGGCGCGCGCCAGCTATGCCGCAGCGCTGCTCGACCAGGGCGACCTGGACGAAGCCGTCCGCCAGCTCAACGTGGTCACAGACCGCCAGCCGAACAACGGCATGGGATGGTATCTGCTCTCGCAGGCCTTTGCCCGCAAGGGTGACTACAAGGACGGCATGACCGCCGCGCAACAGGCCGTGGCCAAAACCCCCAACAACGCCGAGGCCCACTTCTGGCTTGCCGAGTGCCAGCGCCAGCTCAACATGCCCGCCGACGCCATCCGCGAATACAACCGCTACATCGCGCTCAGCAACTTCGACTCCGGCTTCGGCGGCAAGCTCAATTACTATCTCGCCGGCTACCTCTTCGGCGCCGGGTCAAAGACCCGTGCTGCACAGACCGACATCTGGCGCGAGCTGCGCGGACAGGCTTATCTCGGCATCTGCGACGCGGAATGGATGCAGAAGAGTTACGATGCCGCCATCGCCGACTGCCAGCATGCGCTCACTTATATCCCCAAAGATCTCTTTGCCAACTATCGCCTGGGCTTGGTCTATACGCTGGAGTTCAACCAGCACAACTCCCTCAGCCTGCTGGCCGCCGCCAGGCAACACTTTGAAGCTGTCGTCGCCGCCAATCCCGACACCGACGAAGCCGGGCGCTCACGTAAATATATTCAGATGATCGACCATGCTCTCGCGGTTTCCAACTAGATTCCACTCCCGCCGGAACTCACCCCGCAGCGTTTTCCTTTGGCCATCCGATCCGCCCATCCCCTCACACAAACAGATTCACCGCAAACAGCACAATCGCGCCCCCCAGCGTGTACTGAACCGTCCGCAGCCGATCCGCCTTGATCTGCCGCACCAGCGAAACCATCAGCAGCTCGTCGCACATCGCCACCAGCAGATCGTTGTCATTGGCTCCCATCATCGAAGCCGTGTAGCTTCCGCGAGTCTCGCAGAGCACATCTTTCGAATCGTTGGTCAGCGTATGCCGCAGCCAGTGATGCGACCGGTGCTGGCTGACATAAAACTTCGGAATCGTCCGCATCGTGTGCAACGAGTGGTCACTGGGCGGCTTCAACACA
>JAJXUS010000129.1 GCA_021782675.1 Acidobacteriota bacterium | reverse complement strand
GGCCGCGGCGCCACCGCGCTGACCGCAATCCGGATGTCGTCGATGGCATTGCCGTTGACCTTCATGGCGGAGGCCACATTCATCAGCGGGAAATCCCACACGTTTCGGTCGCGAACCTTTTCAAAATAGAACTTCGCGCCGGCATACGTTGCCGGAATGCGGATGGCCGTGAGCAGGTCGCCCGGCTGCAGCACGTTAATGCGCGTAATGTCGATGTCGGGACCGATGAAGTAGTCTTCCGCATCGATCACGCGCTGCCCCTTCGAGCCCTGCACCACAAACTTCGCGTCCAGCGCGATCAGCGCCGGAACCGAGTCCGAAGGATGCACGGCCACGCAGCGGTCGGCGCCGAAGATGGCGTGCTCGCGGTTGCGCCCCACCGGCGTATCCGCATAGCAAATGTTGCCGCCGGCCCGGTAGCAGGGCCACCCGCCACGGTAGTACCAGCAGCGCACATCCTGCGAAACGTTGCCGCCCAGCGTCCCCTGGTTGCGGATCTGCGGCGATGCCACCAGCGAAACCGCCTCGCCCAGAACACCGTAGTTCTTCTTGATCTCGGGATGGTTGGCGATCTCGGTCAATGTGGTCATGGCGCCGATCTCCAGACCATCGCCGGTGGTGCGCACGCCGCGCAGTTCATCGACCCCGCTCAGGTCCACAAGCACCTGCGGCTTCTTGATGCGGTCCTTGAGCCAGTCGAAACTGTCCAGGCCGCCCGCCATCACCCACGCATCGGAGCCGTTCTCGGCGAGCAGGCGTTGCGCGTCGGCTGCCGTGCTTGGCTGCAGCAGATCGAAGGCCGGCATTACATCGCGTATGACTGCCATGGGACTGTCTCCTTCAGATATGGGCCGTAAGCGGCTGTTGCATGGGGCGCCCCGCTTCGAGCGACGCCAGAATCGTGTCGGCGTTCACCGGCGCACGCTGGAACACATCGTCGCCGATCGCATCGGAAAGCGCATTCAGCACCGCCGCGCATCCACCGCCCACCGGCGGCTCGCCAATGCCCCGCGACCCCACCGGCGTCTCCGGATCGGGAATATTCAGCGCGTTCCACTGCAAATCCAGAGGAACGACGAGAATCGTCGGTGGCTTGCGCTGATAAAACCGTCGTGAGACCACAAACCCGTACTCGGGGTCAAGCACCCACTTCTGCCCAATAGCATGAGCGATGCCCAGCGTGGTGCGGCCCGTTACCTGCCCGCCCAGCGCATTCGGATGCAGCACCGTGCCGACATCGGCGTAGGACAGGAAATCGGTCAGATAATACTTGCCCGTCTCCACGTCCACCTCCACCTCAGCAAAGCACGCCACGTACGAATAGGTGTCGCCATCGCGCGGGTAGGTATCCTTCGCCGCCACCACCAGCCCCTGGCCCGCCAGCGCGGCCAGCGACTGCTTGGTCTCCTTGTGCACGTTATCGGGAGCTGCGTGCCCGTCGTAGATGCCGCCCAACTCCACCGCCTTCTGCGCCACCTGCGCGAAGGTCATTGCCGTGCCGCCGCCCTTGTGGATCACGCGGCCACCGGCCACATCGTAGCTGTCGGGCGAACCGCCGTGCGTCTTGGCCGCGATCTCCTTCATGCGTTCCTTGGCTGCCGAGGCCACCGCGTGCGCCGCGCGCGTCATCGCGTGCGTCGTCTGGCTGCCGCCGGAAACACAGGTGTACGGCATGTGCAGGCTGGTGTCGCCCCACAGCACTTCGCACTGGTCCCAGGGCACCCCCAGCACCTCAGCGCCGGCGCGATGCACATCGATCACCGACTCCGTGCCCAGATTGCCGATGCCGGAATGGAAGCGAACCACGCCCTCGGGAGTAATGACCAGCAGGCCGTCGAAGCCGACCGTGCCCCCGACATAGGTGCTCAGCGCGACGCCCACGCCCCGGGCGATGGTGCCGCTCCGCTTGGGCCGCGCCACCCGCTCCTTCCACTTGAACTGCTCGGCGCCGCGATCCAGCGCCTCGCGCAGAAAACAACTGGTCGTGTAGTGGCGCTTGCCGCGATCCGGCGCGCCATATTGCGCCTTGCCCTCAGGGCAGTTCACGCGCCGCACGTCCACCTGGTCCAGGTTCAGCTTGCGCGCCGCCTTGGCCAGAATCGGCTCCATGATGGCGATCGCCTGCATGCCCCCCGGAGCGCTCTGGGCGCTGCGCGTCAGCGTATTGGTCATCACCGTCACATTGCGAAAGCGCATGGCCGGCGCCTGGTACAGCAGCGAGACAATGCGCCCCGTCGTGGCCCCGTCCCCCACAGGATCGTACGCGCCGCTGTTGCAGATCGCGTACATATCCAGCGCCGTGATGTGACCGTCCTTGGCAAAACCCACCCGGATGCGCCCGTCCACGCTAGGCCGCGCGCGGCCGATAAAGTACTCCTCTTCGCGGCTCACGCGCATCATCACCGGCGCGTTCAGCTTCTTCGAGAGCAGCGCTGGAATCACCAGCGTCACCCCGGCCGTGATCTTGCTGCCAAAGCCGCCGCCGGTGTACTCGCTGATCAGCACCACATCGTCCGGGCTCATGTTCATCCAGCGTGCAATCGCCGGCACCGTCTGCTTGGTGCTCTGCGTTCCCGTGTGCATGAAAAGCTTGCCGTTCTGCCAGTACGCCATGGCGGTGCGCGGCTCCAGGCACTCGTGGCTCACGTCGGGGGTCACAAAGGTCTCGTCCAGAATCAGCGCGGCATTGCGGAACCCCGCATCGACATCGCCATAGCTCCACTCGTCGGGCGCCGCTCCCATCGGCAGCTTGCCCTGGCTATATTCGGCAAAGTCCTGCTCGGTCCACTTCAGCTCCTTCACCTCGGGCATGCGCGAACCCGGCGCCGTGACCCAGACGTTGCCCTGCGCTACCGGATTGGGGCTGCCCGGCCGCAGCGTCTCCAGCGGATCAATGACAAAGGGCAGCGGCTCCATGTCGATCCTGATCTTCTCGATCGCCTCTGCGCAGGTAAGCTCGTCCACCGCCACCACCGCCAGGATCGGAGCGCCCTCGAAACGCGGCTCGTTGGTCAATGCGCGCTCGCCCAGGGGGTTGGCCTTGATGGTGCGGCCGTTGTCATCCAGAAAATCGGCCTGCGGCGGAATGTCGTCCGCCGTCAAAACCGCCTTCACCCCCGGCATGGCCAGGGCTTCGCTGGCATCAATATGGCGGATCCGTCCGTGCGCCATCTGGCTCAGCACCAGCCGGCAAAAAAGCATTCCCTCGGCCCGGAAGTCTTCCGCATACTTCGACCGGCCCGTCACCTTCGCCATCAGGTCGGCGGTCTCGTAGTTCTTGCCAATCAGGTTGTAGCCTTCGCCGAAGGGCCGCGCCGACTCGCCGGCAAGCCTGGTCAGGTTGCTTGATAACAGGTCCGCCATCACGCCCTCCTCGCCGCGCCCGCTGCCGGCACGCCTTTGCGCAGATACTCGGCTCCGCGCATGAAAGAATCCAGAATCTTGTTGTAGTCCTGGCAGCGACAAAGATTTCCCGAGATGCCCTGCGCCAGCTCCGCCCGTGTGGGGTTGGGATTCTGCTTCAGATATCCCACCGCCGCCATCATGAAGCCCGACATGCAGAACGCGCACTGGAAGCCCTGGTTGTCCACCACCGCCTGCTGCACCGGATGCAGCTTGCCGCCCGGCTCCGCGAGGCCCTCAATCGTCGTGACCTGTTTGCCGCGTACCGTATTCGTCAGCACCGAGCAGCTATAGTGCGTCACATTGTCCAGCAGCACTGTGCAGGCGCCGCACTCGGCGCGGTCGCAGCCCAGTTTGGTGCCGGTCAGGCCAAGCTTGTAACGCAGCGTGTAGGCCAGCGTCTCCTGCTTCATCACTTCCACGCGGCGCGGCTTGCCATTCACATTCAGGGTGATGAGCCGCTCGCCGGCGCCCGAGGAGCGGTGTCCGTGCGGGGCCAGGAAACGATAACTCGCCGCACTGACCGCTGCGCCCCCCGCAATCACGCCGAGGATGAATCGGCGCCGGGTGATGTTCTTCCCTGTGCCTTCGTCTCTTCTTGGATCTTCCGATTCCGTCATGACCTTCCTCCGCATGCCGAGAGGATTCTGCGCAACGCGCAGGTGGATTGAAATCTCCCCAAAAGTCCATGAGAACACGAACCGAATAAGGAAGGGGTGGTTGCGCAGCGTGCCCAGGTGGCCTGCGCTGCGGCTATAGTAATCCTGGCTTTACAGGGTTGGGAAGAAGATTCGTTCCGGAAAGTGGGACGTACTACACATATATTTCTTATATTCCAGCATCCAAAGATGGTTTCTCTTCCGCTCCGCTGCGGCCCGTCGCCTGCGCATTCTCTCCGCAGGCGATTGAGGGAGCTAAGACCTGCGCCGGTACTGGCCGCGCCAAGAGGGAAGAATCTCCACATCGTCCATCGCGTCTTCGCGATCGCGGTTCGAGCCGCCATCGCTCTCCCAACGGCTGGGGCGCGTCTTGCGCGGGGGCAGGAACTCGGGAACGGTGGTCACCTGGCGGGTATTGCCGCTGCTGGGCATGGCAGGCACCACCTCCGCCGGCACCGGCTCCACCCGCGGCTCAGGATATGCGGCAACAGGCGGTGCGGAATAAGACGCCGCGGAAACCTCGGCAGCGGGCGCCACAGGCCAGTCCTGCGTGTACATCTGTGAGCCAAATATTGGAGGAGCGACAAACTCCTGCCGTGGCGACATCGGGGCGCTTGGCTCGGGCCCAGGCGTGTTGATCCGGAAGATGTTGCGCAGTCCGCTGAGCCGGGAGGCGGTCGCTGTCACCGAATCGTCGAAATGCTCTGGCTCATAGGCGGCCGGCGGCTCAGGTTCGGCCGTACGCATCGGCGCCGCCACAGGCTTCTGCGCCTGCAGCACCGGGTCGGCAAGCCACCACGGCATCTCGGTCTCGGCAACCGTAGGCGTGGCCGGAAACAGAGTCTCTTCCACCGGTGCCGGAAGCGGTGCGGGCGCCACCGAACGCGGCGCTTCTGCTGCCTCAACCGCCGGGGACGGCTCCGGCTGCGAATATCCAACTTGCGCCTCATGGGCCACGGGACTGGGAAGCGGGGTCGTTTCAAACTCCACCCGGCGCGTCCGCACAGGCTCGTCGACAGCGGCGCGGGTCTGGGTGCGCAGATGCTGGTCCACCGCGCGCACCGAGTTGCGGAACCCTGCATCCGCCTTCGCCAGTTGCACGCGATTCAACACAAATCCAACCGTGCCAATCTGCAGCCGCTGCAGCGCCGCGGCAACAGCCCGCAGTTCCGCCCGCGTAGTCACGCCCGACTCCACCACCACGATGGCGCTGTCGGCGTTGCGCGCCAGGTACTCGGTCTCGGCCGAGAGCGTCAGCGGCGCAGCATCCGTAATCACCAGCGATTCGTTGTGCAACGAAGGCTCGGAGAGCTGCTGCAACACCGCCAGAGAACGGCTGCTGCGGGCAGCCACATCTTCGCGGCCCATCCCGCTGCGTCCGGCTGCATCCACCAGCACCGCCGGCTTGCCAATTCCTTCCAGCACCGCGCAGACCTGATTGGCCACTGTCGTTGTCCCGCTCCCCCGCGTCGCCCCGGTGAAGATGCAGCTCTTCAAGTGACCCAGCGAGTGCTCGTGCTCCAGTGTGGAGGAGAGACGCAGCAGATGCTCTTCCGCCACCGCATCCGATACCTCATGAAAATCCGGCAGCATCGCCATCGGAGCAAACCCCAGCACCTGCTCCACGTCGGAGGCAATATAGAGATGCGGATCGAGATTGTGGGCTGTCACCGCCGCCATCAGGCCCAGCAGGCTGAAACCGAAAAGCAGAATGCCGGCGTTGCGAATTACGCCATTCTCAGACGGATGCGAAGGCGGCACCGCGGCATTGGTCACGTGGGCCCGCTCCGGCGCCGCGTCCTCGATCATCTGGTTCTGCAACTGCTCGTCCAGTGCGTTGTAGCGCTCTTGCAGGCGGCCAATGTCCGTTGCGAGATCGGCGGCGCGCTGCAGCTTGGGAGTGGCGCTCGCTGCCTGTCGCGCCGTCTGCGCCAACTCGCCATTCAGGCGGCTCTCGACGCCCGCGGTCCGCTCGAGGTCGGCTTGCAGCTTCTCCTGGACCCGCGCGGCGGCCTTGGCGCGCATATCCCGCGTCGCCGACTCGATGTTGGCGTCGATCTTGGCAAGCTCGATTGCATCCTGCTTATAGAGCGGATGATTCGGCGTCAGATTCGCCATCTGCGACACCAGTGCGGCGCGGCGCTGATCGAGAGCTGCCTTGAGGCTGCTCAATCCCGAGTCGGTGGCGATGATATCGTCGGCCGCG
>JAJXUS010000128.1 GCA_021782675.1 Acidobacteriota bacterium | reverse complement strand
GGTTCATCCAGATGCCGATGTAGGTAATGGAGCCGGAGCCCACGCTGCGGGTGATGGCGGCCGGCTGATGATCGAGCCATCCGTTGCTCACGCCATACTGCATCAGCGTGTGAACGTCCGGCGCCGTGACCTGCAGACGTTCCGCGTAGAGCTGGTCCTGATTGGCGCCCCACGTTCCGTCCACCGGAACCGGCGCGCGCAGCGCAATGTATTGCTCCACGCGGCCACCCAGCAGCCCCGCCAGCGGCCCCGGCTGCCGCTGCGGCCAACGGGAGTTATCCCAGTTCTTCATGCCGGAGCGCTGCCCCAGCACCAGGTTACCGCCGCCTTTCACGTAGCGGGTCAGGTTGTCGGCGACATCCTGCGGCAGAACATTCAGCCCCGGCGCAATGACCAGCTTGTATTTGCTGAGCGATGCATGCGGCGAAACAATGTCGATCGTGTACCCGAGCTGATGCAGCGCTATGTAATAGCTCAGAATCTCTTCGATCGGGTTGTAGTTGGGATTTTCCCGCTGCCAGTTGATCACCCAGCGGCTGGGGTAGGACTGCAGAATCGCAATCTGCGCGGGCACATTTGTCCCGGCGACTTCCCTGCCGGCCCGGTCATACTCCGTGGCCGTCTGGGCGATGTCGTAATATTCAGGGCTGGGCGTTCCATCCACACCCACAAGAATGCCCTTATGGTTCTGCTCCTGCCCGTTGAGCGAGTCGCGCCATTGCCAGTAGCTGGTGGTCATGGCGCCATGGCCAATGTCCTGCCAGAGAGCCGCGCGCATCTGCCCTTTGGCTATGTTGGAGCCGGCCGTGGTCTCCATGATCCAGTAGTTCTGTTGTTTCAAGCCGCGCATCAGATCGTTGGTGGCGGCGTTGTGGACCGGATCGAACGGATTGGCCCAGTGCCCCAGAGGATCGTCCCATGCGGTAAAGTCCAGGTCTTTCGCGATCACGTAGTGATCGAAGCCGTCGAACCAGCCCATCAGGTTGGTGGTGATCTTCTGGCGGGGATCGATGGCAGTACGCAGCGCGTCAATCTGGTTCTTCTGATAGCTGCGCCAGGTGTCGGTGACAAAGCGTTTCCAGTCCAGCATCAACCCCGGGTTGCCGTTCCGTCCGGGAATTTCAATCTGGTCCCAGCGGGTGACGGTGAGGCCCCAGTACGCCATATCCAGACGCTGATTGAAGGCGTCCAGCGTTCCATATTTTTGGTGCAGCCAGTTCTGAAACTGCTCACGCGTCCCATCGTCATACGAGATGAAGTTGTACTCGTTATCGATCTGCCAGCCGATGACATATGGATTGTGGCCGAATCGCTGCGCAAGACGGACATCCATCTCGCGCACGAGCCGGCGATAGGTGGGGTCCGAGAAATTAAAATCCGCGCGGCTCCCCGGGCGCACCGGGCGCCCATCCTGCAGGGTGCGGAGCACCTGCGGATATTTCTGCGTGAGCCAGGCGGGCGGGGACTGGCTGGGTGTGCCGATCACGACGAAGATGCCATGTTTGCCGGCCAGATTGATGGCCCGCTCCATCCAGTCAAAGTCATAGCGGCCTTCGCTGGGCTCATTGCGCGCCCACGTGTACTCCCCCAGACGCACCAGGTGAATGTGCGCCTGCTGCATCAGATCCAGATCCTTTTCCCAGCGCGCCTCAGGCCACTGCTCGGGATACCACGCTGCACCCATCAGAAGCGGTCGGGGCGGGGGCTCATTTGCCGTGGAGGCCGCGGCGGCTTTGCGTGTGCGTGCCAGTCCCATACTAGCCACGAATGTGAGCGCCAGAAAACAGAGAGTCCGGGCAGCACGAAATCGTGCGGGATGGGGGTTCATGATTCCTCCACGGGGCTTGGCTCAATTCCAGATGAGCGATATTGCTTACCGAGAACAAACAACGATATGGTACCGAGCAGCGGCATCAGACCCACCATTAAGAAGACCGGCCGATAGGAGACGTGATCCACGAGTACGCCGGTAAGCAGTGGAAACAGCAGCCCGCTGAGGCCGCCGGCGACACCGGTCAGTGCGGTGGCGCGGCCCACGATGGGGTCGGGAAAAAGATCGGTCACCGCGGCGAACATGTTGGCGGAAAGAAAATTGTCGGCGGTGATCGCAATTCCGATGGTGAGCAGTGCGGGCAAAATAGCATGCACATGCGCAACCAGAAGACTGGTCAGGCACAGCAGGCTGCTGCCATACATGGTGATGCGGCGGACGGTGTAGATGGAGAGACCTTTCGATTGCAGCCAGGCCGCCGCCCAACCGCCCAGCACGCCGCCAAAGCCGCCCAGGAAAAAGGGAATCCACCCGAGAAAGCCGACCTGCGACAGCGACAGATGGCGGACGCTATAGAGATAGCTGGGAATCCAGTACCAGTAAAACTGCATCACCGGGCCGATAAAAAATCGGCAGCCCATAATCGCCCACGAAGAAGAGTGCCCCAGCAGCGCACGCAGAGGAACCTCTTTGCGCACGAAGCCTTCCGCCCGCGCGGGCGGACGGGGGTAGAAGATCCACCAGAGCGGGACCCAGATGGCGCCGAGAATCGCCGGAACCAGGAATGCGGCGCGGAAGCCGTAGCGTTCCAGCAGAAAAACAATCAGGGGCGGCGCCACGGTTGAGCCCACGATGCTGCCACCATTAAAAACGCCGATAGCGAGCGTGCGCTCCTTCTGGGAAAAGAATCGCGCCATCGCCTTCATGCCGCCGGAGTAGTTGCCGACCTCTCCACTGCCCATCCATAGCCGCACGCCACCGAGCTGAAAACCCGAGCGCGTAAAGACCTGACATCCTGTCGCTGCGGACCACCACAGCACGGCCGCCGACAGGCCGATGCGCGCGCCCACGCGGTCCATCAGCCAGCCCATGGGGAATTCGCCGGCCATCATGCCGAACTGCAGCGCGGCAACGACGCGGCTGTAGGTTTCGTTGGTCAGGTGATAGGCATTCTTCAGTACCGGCGCCAGGACAGAGAGGGTCTGCCGGTCGATGAAGTTGATGACTGTAATGGAAAAGATCAGGCCAAGGATGATCCAGCGCTTGCTGGAGCGCTGCTCTTCGGTGGGCGACTCCTGCAATGCAGCCGCGACGGCCTGCACCGGGTCGACCGGTGCGGTATCGTGCGCGCCGGTGGCAGCGAGCGCGGCAGACTGCGGCTCAAATGGCATTCGGCTCCTGGCCTGTGATGAAGAGCTACTCTATCGTAGCCGCATTGCTGCCGGTCGTTGGCCGCGACAGGCGCAACAACACCACTCCATGAACCGGCACGACCGTGGTGTAGGTCTGCGCGATAGAAAATGTGTGCGGGTTCCACAGATCCTTCGCCTGCGCCGCGCCATGCCAGCCTAACCGGGCGAGATCGACGGTCATAAATTGTGGCGCATCGGAGCGGTTAAACAGCGCCACCGCCATGTCGCCATGCACGAGAGGACGCTTCCAGACCTCAAGCGGCCCCTCGGCAGACACGCGATCGCCGGCGCGCTCCAGCGGATCCTGATCGATGGCGATCACCGCCTTGTTGAGCAGGATGCCGCGCGTCTCCGGGGTCATGTGCACCACATCGTTGCCCGCGATAAGCGGCGCGGCGGCGATTGCCCACAGGCTGAAGTGGGTGCGCTGCTCATCCAGCGTCATGCCGCCATTGCCCACTTCCAGAATGTCAGGATCGTTCCAGTGTCCGGGGCCGGCGTAGCGGGCAAGGCCCGCCTGACGGAATCCGATCGAGGACATGCGGGCGTAGCTGTCGCTGATGTCTCCCGTCGTGCGCCACAGATTGCCGCCCACGCTCGGACCCCACTTCCAGACCTTGGCCCAGCCATACTGGCACATGCTGAAGACCATCGGCCGGCCGGTGGCGAGAATGGCCTGGTGCATCTGCGCATAGGCGTCGCGCATTATCTGATCGGCCCGCGCCTGGTTGCCGCCGGACTGCTGCTGCATGATCTTGCGGAAGCTGCACAGATCGTATTTCACATAATCCACGCCCCAGGAGGCGAACATCTTTGCATCCTGGGCCACGTGGCCATAGCTTGCGGGCGCACCCGCACAGGTCTGCGGCCCGGGCCCGGTATACATGCCAAACTTCAGGCCTTTGGAGTGGATGTAGTCCCCCAGCGCCTTCATGTCCGGAAAATTCTTATTGGGATGCAGGACGCCCTGCGCGTCCCGATAGCCTTCCCAACCGCCATCGATATTGACGTAGACGTAGCCGGCGTCCCGCATCCCGGAAGCCACCAGGGCGTCCGCCTGCTGCCGCACGAGAGCATCGGAGATGTCGTGCTTAAAGTGGTTCCATGTGCTCCAGCCCATCGGCGGGGTGGGCGCCAGGCCAGCCTGCTGCGCGCGGGCAGAGATACCCGTGAGCCACAGCATCAGGGCGACCGCGCCCAGCGTACGAGCGGCGCGACTGCATCGGATTCCTCGCTGCGTGGAGTGCATAGAGACTTTTACTTCCTTTCGCGGGGTAACGGCGCAGTGTTGCAGTTCCTCAGCGGCGGTCCCAGGGGGCAGCCGACTTCAGAACGTGATTCACCTTCTGAATGTTTTCCGCCCCTTGCGTCTCCAGCCACTGTTCCAGCCCGCGCGCTCCATCCTTTACGTAGGCTGGAACGCCGTCCTGCCAGGTGGCGCGCCCGCACAGCACGCCGTTGAATGACACGCCGCTGTCCACGGCAAACTCCAGCATCTCCAGGAAAGCGTCATTGGTGACACCCGCCGAAAGATAGACGAACGGCAGGTGCGTTGCGCGCTCGGCCTTGCGAAATATCTCCTTCGCCTCCGCGCGAGTATAGGCGGATGGCCCTTTGCAGGCCTTTGTGCCTTCGACGTATTGAATCTGCACCGGCGCTTCTACCTTCAGCACGTCGGCCAGATAGCGCTCTTTGCTGAACTCCTCCATCGAACGCAGTACGATCTCCGGCTTGCGCTTTGCATAGGCGATTCCCTTTTCGTCTTCACCATGCACGTCATAGCCGACGAACTCGAGAAACAGCGGAATATCGTGCGCCTTGCACTCCGCTCCGATGCGCTCCACCCAGGCATGCTTCTGCTCGTTCACCCACGCATCTTCAAAGGGCGTGTAGTAGACCAGAATCTTGATGGCATCGGCGCCGGCCTCCTTCACGCGCAGCACCGACCAGCCTTCGCTGGCCGTGGGAAGGCGTTCGGGGTGATCCACGGTGTAGCCGGCCTTTTCATAGGCAAGCAGCAGCCCCTTACCGCGGCGAAACTTCGTGGCCGGCAGGCCGTACTGCAGGTCGAGCAGGATCGACGAGGCGTACTTTGTCAGCACCCCGGTGACAATCTGCTTGAACTCGATGACCATCGCCTCCGGCGGCTCCCCGGTCTTCAGCTCCCGGGCGAGCATTGTCTTCAGCAGTCCGCGCTGGTCCATGGCGGCGGCGGCGATTACGCCGCACTCATCCGATACAGCCTTTAGTCCGGCGATTTTTCCCGGCGTCATTGCAGCCATTTTGCCCTTTCCGTTCTGGATGCTTATAAAGGTGGGTGCCAGACAGTGAGCGCCGGACGGCGCTTCGGGAAGGCACAGGCAAGACTATAGAAATGACGAGCCTATTCTGTCAATCGATTGCGAACGATTACCCCAGGACCGTTTTTCTGTTCCTACGACGATTTGGTTGAAATTATGGAAGTTGTCATCCTTCGCAGCTTGACAATCGATAATAATAGATTGTAGCCTTCTCTCTTCTGACACCCGAAAGTTCGCTGCCCCCTGCGCCTTTCGATCGTCGATCACGCACCACTTGCCTGCCACCACGGTACGTCCGATGACTCAACGCAACCTGCTCATCGTGCAAAGCGGCGGTCCAACCCCAGTGTTGAACCGTACCCTGGCGGCCATTGTGCAGGAGGCCGCCAACGATAAAGATTGCGGCATTCTCGGCTCCCGCTCCGGACTGGCAGGCATGACCCGCGGCGACTACATCGATCTGAACGGCATTTTGCCGGCAGAGCTTGAGCAGATTCGCACCAGTCCGGGCGCGGCCCTGGGCTCTGCCCGCATTCCGCTTCCGCCGGAAGTGCTTTCCGCGATCGTTCGCCGGCTGGCGCAGGATCACATCCACAAGCTGCTGCTGATCGGCGGAAACGGCACCATGGCCGCAGCGGAGAAGCTTGGCGCCGCCGCCGTCGCACAGGGGCATCCACTGCAGATCATCGGGATTCCGAAGACGATCGACAACGACATCACCGCGACCGACCGTTGTCCTGGATACGCGAGTGCAGCCCGGTTTGTCATCCAGTCGACGCGCGATCTGGCGATGG
>JAJXUS010000127.1 GCA_021782675.1 Acidobacteriota bacterium | reverse complement strand
TTTCGGGGCCCGCTCTCTCGTTGTCGCCTCCTACGCTCTCTTCTCTACCGGTCTTCTGGTCACGTGCGCAATCGCCCCGGTTCCTGCGATGGGTCAAACGCAGGAAAACCTCTCCGCAGTCGACGGATATATCACGGCGATGCACGCGCCAGACCTCTTCGCAATCAATAAAGGCAAGCAGGTGCGCACGACCTCGCAGACTACTTACTCGTGGTCCGCGCCTGCGGGGGCGAAGAGCCGTCCGGCGGCGGCATCCGACCTGGAGGTCGGGGTCTACGTGAAGGCGACTGGCCAAAGAGAGGGAAAGCAGCTTGCGGCTCAGTCCATCGTCATCCTCGATCCGGCCGAGAAGCGGGTGAAGGGATTTGGGCTGATCGAGAGAGTGATCGGAACGGGTACGGAGCCGGTAATTGAGGCGGATGGCTATCGGATTCGCATTACTCCTGCAACCGACACGCAATTCTCCGGCAAGTTGAAGAAGCTGGCAGACGTCCGTGCAGGCGCTGGGATTCATTATGAGGGCAAGCGCGACGCCAGCGGTGACCTGGTAGCTGAGCAGGCCGCGTTTTATGAGGGCATTACGGGCGAGAAGAGCGCTGCCAGGATGAAGCAGGAATCGGCTCCGCCGGATGCCATTCCGCCACAGGCGCGTTTAATCGATGCGAGAGGCAACTTTGTAGGTCCCCATCAGAAAGTCCGGATGGAAAATGCAGGCGGAGTGTGCGGATGGCACCGGCTATCGAGCAACTCCGCAATGCAGCAGCGTGTGTGGCGGGTGGGAATGCAAGTGGTGCCTGCTTTTCAAAAGGCGCTTCCCTTCGACGCTAAAGAGCGAATTCGTTTCCGCTTTTATGTGATAGACGATTCAGAATTCCGGGATGCTTTTGGATGCGATTGGGGCCTGATTCTGGTTCCTGAACAGGTTGTGGCGCGGCTGACGACGGATGACATGCTCGCTGCGGTTCTGGCGGGTGGTGTGGCTGCGCAGCTGCAGTGGCAAGGGGCCGAAGTCTCACCGGACAAGTCGATCCATATTGCAGAAGGGGCCGCGATTACGGCTGCAGAAGTGGCTGCCGAGGCGGCAAGTCCCTGGGGCGCTTTCGGCGTGGTGGCAGCCGCGCAAATCGTGAATCCCCAGATACTGCGGGTATTTCGGGAGCAGCAAGGCCGCGTCGCTCTGGCCCTGATGGCCGACGCCGGCTATGACCCCTGGGCGGCGCCTGAGGCGTGGCGCCTCCTCGCCCCCAAGAAGCTCCCGGCGAGTCCGGACACTCTCCCCTATCCCGACCTCAGTGGATATCAGCTTTCGTTTTTACATCTGCAATATAAGCAAGGCGGAACCTTGCATACAAACTAGATTGCGTCACGCCCGAGTGCACGCGAGTCAGCACTCTGTCTCGCCAATGCGAGTGCATCCGCAGGTGTTTCGACTCCGCTTCGCGTCGCTCAACATGACATCCCCCATTCATTGAGCTTTGGGTGGTCCGCTTGTAAGCTGACGGCCGCCCAGTACCGTCCATGCTCATTGTTGGTATCATCTTCTTGTATGTCCCTCTCCGATCTCGAATTTGCCTACTCCCCAGTGCGCGACCAGGTGCGCGACCTGCGGGAGTATCTTTGACCCTGCTCGCATCCGCAGGGAACTCGCAGACATAGAAAAGAAGCTTTCCGATCCGGCGCTGTGGAATGATCCCGCGGCCAGCAAGCCGCTGATGCGCGACCGCAAGCGGCTGGAGCAGCTCGTCGCCGACGATGAGGGGCTGGTGCGCCGCAGCAGCGACATCGAGGCCTACTTCGAGCTGGCGCGCGAGGGCGAGGATGTGCTTGCCGACTTGGAGAAGGGGATTGGCGACCTCAAGACCTTTGCCGAAGAGCTGGAGGCCAAGACCATGCTCAGCGGCGAGGCCGATCCGCTCAACGCCATCGTGACGGTGCACCCCGGCGCCGGCGGCACCGAGAGCCAGGACTGGGCCGAGATGCTGATGCGCATGTATCTGCGCTGGGCCGAGCAGCAGGGCTTCAAGACGGAGATGAACGACTACCAGGACGGCGAGGAGGCGGGCATCAAGTCGGCCACCTTCACCATCATGGGCGAGTACGCCTTCGGGCAGCTCGCCGGCGAGAGCGGGGTGCACCGGCTGGTGCGCATCTCGCCCTTTGACTCCGCCAAGCGGCGGCACACCTCGTTTGCATCGGTGTACGTCTCGCCGGAGATCGACGAGACGATTCATGTCGATCTGAAGCTCGAAGACCTGCGCATCGATACCTACCGCTCCGGCGGTAAGGGCGGCCAGCACGTCAACACGACGGACTCGGCGGTGCGCATGACGCACCTTCCTACCGGAATCGTCGTGCAGTGCCAGAATGAGCGCAGCCAGCACAAGAACCGCGAGAAGGCGATGAAGATGCTGCGCTCGCGGCTCTACGAGTACGAGCTGGAGAAGAAGCGCGCCGTATCGAAGAAGCTGGAAGATTCCAAGCTCGACATCAACTTCGGTTCGCAGATCCGCTCGTATGTTTTGCAGCCCTACCGCATTGCCAAAGACCACCGCACCAAGGTGGAGGTGGGCGACGTGGACAAGGTGCTCGACGGGTATCTGGAGCCCTTTTTGCGCGGTTACCTGCTGGCCAAGCGGCGTGGCACCGCGGTGGCGGCTGCGAACGACGAGGATCTGGACGTATAACGGAAGCGGGGATTGCCGAAGCGGAGCGAGGTCAGCATCCCCTCATCGCCGGTATGCCGTTTGGTAGGGATCTGCCCGGGAAACCTCATTGGTCCCGCTATAGATTTGCCGTTTTTGCTCGCTGTCCTTCGCAGTTCCGCCGCTCCGCACCCCACCTCATATAAACTTCTCTTGTTATGGAAACGACAGGTTGCGGTACGGCGATTATTACGCCCTTCCGGGCGGACGGTTCGATCGACGAGCCGGCGCTGGTGGCGCTGGTCAACTGGCAGATTGAATCGGGCATTGACTTCCTTGTAGCCTGTGGCTCGACCGGTGAGGCCGCCACGCTCGACGAGGAGGAATGGCTGCACGCGATCCGCGTGGTCATTGAGGCCGCAGCCGGCCGGGTGCCAGTGTGGGGCGGCTGCACGCACAACTGCACCAGGACGCTGCTGCAGCAGGCGGCGCTGCTCAAGCGCGTGCACGGGCTGGCGGCGGTGCTCTCCGCCAATCCGTACTACAACAAGCCTACTCAGGAAGGGCAGTACCAGCACTTCCTGGCCCTGGCGCGCGCCATCGATCCGCTGCCGGTGTGCGTGTACAACGTGCCCGGACGCACCGGCGCCAATCTCGAGCCGGCCACGGTGGCCCGTTTGGCCGCCGCCGCGCCCAACATCCAGGCCATCAAGGAAGCCAGCGGCCGGGTTACCCAGATGGCGGAGCTTGTTCGCCTGCTGCCGCACGGCTTCAAGGTCTTTTCCGGCGACGACAATCTCGCCCTGGCCGCGGTTGCTGTGGGCGGACACGGGCTGATCAGCGTCGCTTCCAACGAACTGCCCAAGGAAGTCACGCGCATGGTGCGCGACGCGCTCAGCAACAACTGGGCCGAGGCGCGGGAGATCGAGTCGCGCTATGCAGCGCTCTTTGAGGCCAACTTCTGGGAGTCGAATCCCGGGCCGGTGAAGACGGTGATGAGCCTGATGGGATTGTGCACCGATCATGTGCGCCTGCCGCTGGTTCCACCCACTGCCGCGACCCGCGCCCGGCTTGAGAAGCTGGCCGGCGAGCTCGGCATGCTCAAGCGCGTTCCCGCTGCCACAGCGTAACGTCATCGACACCGCGCAGCCGCGCCTCTTGCCGGCTGCGCCCTTTTTTTGTCTGTTGGGCAGGACGGGCGTGGGTTCGGCCGCGTGACTGCGCCCCATCAAAAAAAATTCCATCGCGCGCAACTTCTCTGCGGGTACCCGTGTTTTCACCAACGGCAGCCGGTATTCGTTCAAACCACAAACCCTGCCGTAAGCCCGATTTGCAGCGTCGCTTCCGCGCGCACACGCGCCCGGGAACCGTCCGCCCCTGATCTCTGCCTATAGCACCTTCGGATTCTGCCTCGGCCGGCGTGTGTCTTTGCGCTCTGGGGGGATGCTTGTCCGGAAGTGCGCTTCGGACACTGCGGCCCCTCTTCACCGTGCTTACGCGCGCGGCAGGGGAGGTGCGGCTGGTTCCCGGTGGAGAGGCTCCATGAGCCTACTCCGCGTGCGCTCTTCATAAGCCGCGGTACGCCCGCAGAAAGAGATGAATGTCATGTCCCTCATTTCCGATTGGAAGCCTCGCAGACTGGTTTGGATTCCATTGGCCGCTGCCGCCGCGCTTGCGGCGGCCGGCTGCAGCAGCGGACTCAGCAGCGTCGCCAGCACCTCCGGCGTCACCGGCTCCGCTTTTG
The DNA here is from genome assembly GCA_021782675.1 of Acidobacteriota bacterium. Classification (GTDB taxonomy): domain Bacteria; phylum Acidobacteriota; class Terriglobia; order Terriglobales; family Acidobacteriaceae; genus JAKAUB01. The sequence continues at coordinate 1,915 of JAJXUS010000127.1, read as the reverse complement.
TTATCGGCACAGATGCGCCGCTGGCGTCGGTCACCTCGTTCGTGGTGCAGGTGAAGAGCGTGGATGCGGTGGATGCCAGCGGCAACTCCGTGTCGCTTCTCAGCGGTTCGCCCACAGTGGATTTCGCCCGCTACAACGGCTTGCAGACGCTGCTCGATATGAACGATGTACCGGTGGGCACCTATACCAGCGTGAACATTACGCTCGGCTCCAGCGCTACCATCGGCTACCTGGCCACGGGCAGCGGCGCGCCCACCATTCAGACAGAGGCGGCCACGCTCACCACCACCAACGTGACCGTCAACCTCGCCAACCCGCTGGTCATCGCCAAGGCCAGCGCGCCGGCCGGCTTGCGCGTGGACTTTGACCTGCGCAAGTCCATCGCGGTCGATACGAGCGGAAACATCACCGGCACTGTGAATCCCACCTTCAACATCAAAACAGTCGGCGAAGGCGACAGTGATGCCCACATTGATGAATTCACCGCGGGAATTGTGAGCGTGGATGCCGCTGCGCAGTCGTTCGTCATGCAGGGACCTCACGGCGAACAGTTCACCGTGAAGGTGGACGGGCAGACGGCGTGGGATAACAACGAGAGCATCAGCGACCTGACCACCAACAGCATCGTGCAGGTTTCAGGCGAACTGGATAAGGCCGATCAGACCTTCGATGCCGACGAGGTGGCCATCATCTCCCAGCATGGCTTCTACGCCACCGGCCAGGTCACCTACGTGACGCCGGCCAGCGGCGCGGCGACCAGTTTCGATCTCTATGTGCGTTCGTTGATGCCGACGAATACGGGCATCACTCTTGGCCAGATCGCTACGGTCAATCTTACCGGCAGCGAAAAGTTTCTGGTCTTCCGCATGCACAACACGCTCACCCAGTTTGCGTTCAATTCCAGCACCATGATTCCGGGGCAGACGGTGGCGATTGGCGGTTCGGCCAGCGGAGCGGCCAATGCCGGCGCCGTGTCGGTCACCCGCGTTTCGCTGCGCGACTGGGGCTTTAACGGAACCGTGGTGGCGGGCAGCGTGAACAGCAGCCAGGGCACGTTCCAGATGAAGGTGAACGGCTTTGCGGGTGTGCTGATTCCCGAGACTGTCACCGTCTGGGTGGATAGCAGCTCAGAATATCGCGACGGGCTTGGCGACCTGGCGGAGATCGGCGCCAACACCAATGTGCGCGTTGTGGGGCTTCTGCTCCGCGATCCGACATCGGGCAACGTGGTTCTGCTAGCGCACTACGTCGATCAGCTCGATTGATGCGCGAACAAGCCCCTCAAAGATAAGCTAACTTGGCCGGAGCCGTACGGAAGCAGCGGTTCCGGCCCTTTTTTGTTTGCCGACTTTCAGAACAGGTCCGCAATGGGCGGAAACGTCAGCAGCACGCCCAGAATCAGCAGCGCAATGGCGGCGGCACTGACGCGCCCAATGGCCACGGCGCGTTCGCGCCAGCGCGCGTGCAGCACCGCCCAGCATGCCAGCCACACTGCGATTGCGCAGGTGGTCACTCCCGAAAGCGGCCCTGTGGGTTTCACGAAGATAAAAAACCTGCCCATCGCCGCCGACTTGTCGCCAACGATGGCCAGCACCGCCACCATCAGGCATCCCATACCGGCGGCAAGGATCGCCGCGGCCCCGGCGCCGTTTGTCCGCTCCATAGCCGCTTCTTTAACTTCAATCGGTCGTTCCTGCGTGCTCATCGCGGACCTCCCATCAGGTGAATGATTGCGCCGCCTTGCACAGGTGCGGTTTTCACCAGCATGGCGCCGAAGAATCCAGCCACGCCCGCGGCCAGAAAACTGATGGCAGTAAAGCAGAGCACCGCGTTCCTGAGCTGGCGATGCCGGCGCAGGGAGCGCCCGTACTGCGCGAAGACCGCGGCCGCCATTGTGATCGCGATGGGCGCAATC
>JAJXUS010000126.1 GCA_021782675.1 Acidobacteriota bacterium | reverse complement strand
CACGTCGCCCTCAGGGTGGTACTCCGGCGGCTGCTCCACGCCCTGCATGCGTTGAATCTCCGGCAACAACTCTGCCAGCAGGCCGGATTCGTCTAGCAGCTCAAAGGCACGCCGTGCGTGGCCCTCCGTCAGCATGCGGGTCAGCTCATCGCGCACGCGCTCCCGGCTCACCTGTTCAATCGCGGGCGCCAGGGCCTGGATGGCCCGCATTGTTGTCGGATCGATCGTAAATCCAAAGCGTGCAGCAAAGCGCACGCCTCGCAGCATGCGCAGCTTGTCTTCGCGAAAGCGCAGCACTGGGTCGCCGATGGCGCGGACGATGCCGGCGTCGAGGTCCGCAAGTCCGCCGACGAAGTCCAGAACCGCGTCCCGCAGCGGCGTGCCGTCCTCCAGCCGCGCGGGGTCCAGCAGCAGGCCGTTCATCGTAAAGTCGCGGCGCTGCACATCTTCCTGCGCGGAGGTGGTGTAGGTCACGGAGTCCGGCCGTCGGCCATCGCTGTAGCTGCCGTCGTTCCGGAAGGTAGCGACTTCCGTCTGTGTCTCCACGCCGTTCTGCGTCTCCGCGACCAGCACCACGCCAAAGTGGGCCCCCACGGAAACCGTACGCGGAAACAGCGCGCGAACAGCCTCCGGCGTGGCGCTGGTGGCCACGTCAAAGTCGGAAGGTTCGCGCCCCAGTAGCAGATCGCGCCCGCATCCGCCGGCAAAGTATGCCGCGTAGCCCTCCGCCCGCAGCCGCCAGGCAATGGATGTGGCCGCCTTGCGGCCGGCCTTTGCGGGGGTGGTATTTTGCATGTTCGCCATGGCGTTACCCAGCGGGAAACGGCTCCCGTACCATGGTGACATGGCAGCCGCTGCAGCTTCTACGAATGGCTGGATTCTCGGCATTGAAAGCTCCTGCGACGAGACGGCTGCGGCGATCGTGCGGGGCGACGGCACAGTGCTCGCCAACGTGATCGCTTCGCAGATCGCTCTGCACGGCCAGTATGGCGGCGTGGTGCCGGAACTCGCCTCGCGCGAGCATCTGCGCAACATTGGACCTGTTGTCGATGCCGCCATGCGCGAAGCCGGCTGCCGGTTCGCCGATCTTGCCGCCATCGCTGTTACAGAAGGGCCGGGCCTGGCGGGTGCACTACTCGTCGGCCTGATGTACGCCAAGGGGCTGTCCTTTTCGCTGGGCAAGCCGCTGATCGCGGTCAACCATCTGGAGGGCCACATCCACGCGGTGCTGCTGGAGTGCCAGCGGCTCGCCAGCCCGCTGCCTGAACCCATACTGGCGCTGGTCGTCTCTGGTGGCCACACTCACCTATATATGGCGCACACAGAGCAGGGAAGCTGGCGCTACCGCAACGTGGGCCGCACCGTGGACGACGCGGCCGGCGAAGCCTTCGACAAGGTGGCGAAGCTGCTGGGTCTCGGCTATCCCGGCGGCCCGTGGATTGACGCTCTCGCCGTGCATGGCGATCCTGCGGCCGTTCCCTTCGGGCCCATCCAGGTAAAGCCGAAGGCGCATCGCAGGGCCGATCCGGAAACGCCGCAATTCCTGTTTTCGTTCAGCGGACTGAAGACCGCAGTCTTGCGGTACGTGCAGACGCATCCACTACAGCCGGGCATCGAGGCGCGCCGCGCCGCGCTGGCAGGTGTGCCCCATGCCACGCCAGGGGACGCACTGCCGCTCTGCGATGCCGAAACGCTGAACCTGATCGCGTCGTTCCAGCGGGCCGTAGTGGACGATCTGCTTCGCAAAACATTTGCGGCGGCGGAGGCATTTGCGGCGCGCTCCATTCTGGTTTCCGGCGGCGTCGCCGCCAACGCTGAGCTGCGTCGGCGCTTCACCCATACGGCTGCGGAGCGCCGCCTGCCGGTTGCATTTCCCGGCCGCGGGCTCTCTACCGACAATGCCGCCATGATCGCCGCTGCGGCGTGGCCCAGGCTGCTTGCCGGCGAGACGGCGGCGCCAGACCTTACAGCGGAGCCATCGCTGGCGCTGGGGCGGTAACTATTTGTCAGCCCGCATCACGTCTTTGTCTTGCTCGAATTTCCGGGATTCCCCCGTACAATCTAGTTCTGCATGGAACTCCGGCTCTATAACACGCTCACCGGCGCCGTTGAACCACTGGTTCCGGCTCCTGGCCAGCCGCTTACCATTTATGGCTGCGGGCCCACGGTCTACGACTACGGCCACATCGGCAACTTTCGCACGTTTGTCCATCTCGACATCCTGCGCCGCTTTCTGCGCCAGCAGAGGGTGCCTCTGCGGCACGTGATGAACATCACGGATGTAGACGACAAGATTATCCGCAATGCAACCGCCCTGGGCGTGCCCATTTCTGAGTACACCAGGAAGTTTGAGGCCGCGTTTCTTGAAGATCTGGATGCACTGCGCGTGGAGCGGCCGGAGATTCTCTGCCGCGCGACCGACCATATTCCGCAGATGACGGCGCTGATTGAGAGGCTGTCCGCCACCGGGCACGCCTATCGCGGTGAAAACGGTTCCTGGTACTTCCGGCTGGCCAGTTTTCCGGGGTACGGCAAGCTTTCCAAGAAAGATCTGGCCGGCATGGAAGACGGCGCCCGCGTCGATGTCGATGAGTATGACAAGGACAGTGCGCGCGACTTCGCTCTGTGGAAAGCAACGCAGCCGGGAGAAGTCGGCTGGCAGACGCCGCTGGGCGACGGCCGCCCGGGCTGGCACATCGAGTGTTCTGCCATGGCGATGAACTACCTTGGCGAAACGCTCGACCTTCATGCGGGCGGGGAAGACCTGATGTTTCCGCACCACGAGAATGAGATTGCGCAGTCAGAGTCTGCGACCGGCAAGCAGTTCGCGCGGCACTGGATGCACGTGCGGTTTTTGCTGGTCGAGGGCAAAAAGATGTCGAAGTCGCTCGGCAACTTCTACACGCTGCGCGATCTGCTGCTGCGCGGGTATCGCGCTTCGGCCATTCGCTTTCTGCTGACCTCGGTACCGTACCGCAACCAGCTCAACTTCACCTTCGATGGACTTGCGGAATCCACTCACGCGGTCGAGCGCCTGCGTACGTTCCACGCGCGCCTGCGCACGGAAAAGTTTGCCGCGGGGGCGAACGCGGATTTGCTATCGATCACGCAACGAGCGGGTGAAACGTTCGCCGCTGCGCTGGCGGACGACCTGAACACGGCCGAGGCTCGCGCCGCAATCTTCGACCTGGTGCGCGCGGCCAACGCCGCTGCCGATGCCGGCCAGTTGTGCACCGGCAATGTTGACCCCATCGTCGCCGTGCTGCGGCAGTTCGATGAAATCTTTGCCGTGCTGGAAAACACGGATGACGCCGTGACGCGCGCCGCGCTGGAGTGGGCAGAGCGCGAGGGCCGTTCTGCCGATGCCGCGCCTGAGCTGCTAGCCAGCTTCGCGCTGACGGATGAACGCATCTCCGAGCTGATCGCCAAGCGTAATCAGGCGCGGGGGGCGCGAGACTTCGCACGGGCCGACGAAGTCCGGGAGCAACTCGCGGCCAGCGGCATTCTGCTGGAAGATACGCCCTCCGGCGTTCGCTGGCGCAGAAAATAAGGCGCCGTCAGGCGAGGTTCCTGGCCCACTTGCACGCGCGGGTATACTGAGAGAAGGCCGTGAAGATGCATTGGATGGACGCCATACCGTTGTTGCTGGCAAGCGTTCCCAGGGAGCGCGCCGGGCGGCTGCGTCCGCGCAAGCATCTTCGCATTCTGCCCACCCTCACCCGACCTAGCCTGTTCGGCAGCGACTAGGCCTGCCGACGGAGCGCCATCGCTTCCAGCTCCGACTCTGAATTTAGGAAAATTTTTAACGCGCACTGCGCGTTCTGGCTCGTCTGGCCCTGGCTGCCTTCGCACATCGCATGCGAAGCCGCCCCTTACCACCCGGAGAGAATGCCATGAATCACTCGTCGTATCAGAACAGTGACAATTTCCGCCAGTTTGGCCCCAGGCTCAACACCCCGCTCCCCGGCCCTAAAGCACGGGCCATCGTGGACGCCGACGCAAAGTGGATGTCGCCCAGCTATACGCGATCCTACCCGCTGGTGGCGAAGCGCGGCCGCGGCTCGCGCGTGGAGGATGCGGATGGCAATGAATTTCTTGACTTCGCCGCGGGCATCGCGGTGTGCTCCACCGGCCACTGTCACCCGGAGGTGGTGCAGGCCATCCAGGCGCAGGCGGCCGAGCTGATCCACATGTCCGGCACGGACTTTTATTACGAGAGCATGGTACGTCTCGCCGAGCGTCTCTCGGCGATTGCGCCCATGCCCGGCCCACACAAGTTCTACTACGGCAACTCCGGGGCTGAGGCGATCGAGTGTGCCTTCAAACTGGCGCGCTATCACACCGGCCGGCAGAACGTGATCGCGTTCCTTGGCAGCTTCCACGGCCGCACCATGGGGGCGCTTTCGCTCACTTCATCCAAACCGCAGCAGCGCCGCCGCTTCGGGCCGTTTGTTCCCGGCGTCACGCATGTGCGGTATCCGTATGCGTACCGTGGCTGCAGCGGCGGTCCGCAAGAGGAAGAAGCTTTCGCTCTGGGCTGTGCCCGCTACATTGAGGAGAAGCTCTTTAAGACCACACTCCCTCCGGAAGAAGTGGCAGCCGTTTTTGTGGAGCCGATCCAGGGCGAGGGTGGCTACGTGGTCGCGCCCACGGTCTTTATGCAGGAGCTCCGCCGCATCTGCGACCGCCACGGTATTCTGCTGGTCGCCGATGAGGTGCAAAGCGGCGTCGGCCGCTCCGGCAAGTGGTGGGCCGTCGAACATTCCGGTGTCGAGCCGGACATTGTCTGCGTGGCCAAGGGTATCGCCAGCGGAATGCCGCTCAGCGTATGTATGAGCCGCGCCAGTGTCATGGACTGGAAGCCCGGCTCGCACGCCTCCACGTTTGGCGGAAATCCGGTCGCCATCGCGGCCGCTCTCGCCACGCTGGACGTGCTGGAACGCGAAGGTCTGGCGAATTCGGCGTCGACCGGGGCGGCAATGATGACGCGGCTGAAGCAGTGGCCCGCCAAACACCCGATTGTTGGCGACGTGCGCGGCCGCGGGCTGATGATCGGCATCGAGATCGTCAAGGATCAGAAGACGCGCGCAGTGGCGCCGGAATGGCGCAATCGTATTGAAGAGATGGCATTTGAGCGCGGCCTGCTGATCCTGGGCTGTGGCGAGACTTCGCTGCGGCTGGCGCCGCCGCTCATCGTCAAGCCGCAGGAGGCCGAGGTCGCCCTCGACATCCTCGAAGACTGCATTGCAACGATCGAGCGCGAAGCAGGTGGGCAGTCCATCGCAAAGCACGCCTGAGCGGGTACTCCGGGGCATCCGATCCGTCAACGGTGAGTGACAAAATCACTTGCTCCGCCGTCGGCGGATTGGTACATTGAAGAAACTTTCCCTGGAGTCACCAAGATCTCTCTGCTCGCCCAATACCGCCTCGCTCTGTTTGAGCGGACGACCGGCTGGCTGGACCGTCAGTCTGTCCGGACCGCTTTGCCGATGCGTGGAGCCACGCACCTGACCACCGGACTGCGAGGCGAGGATGCGGCCTATTTTTATCTGCGCGGCCAGGGATATGTGATTGTCGCGCGGCGGTGGCGTTCCCCCCGTCTGCGCGGAGACATTGATCTGATCGGCTGGGATGGCGACGCTCTATGCTTCATTGAGGTCAAGACGCGCACGTCCCGCAATTTCCGTCCGGCAGAGTGTGCGGTAGACAACGACAAGCGCCACATGCTGCATCGCATGGCGCAGGCCTACATCCGCCAGATGGAAAATTTCGATCAGATTTCGGTGCGCTTCGATATCGTTTCCGTGTATTTTTCCGAAGCCAAGCCCGAATTCGAACTCTTCCGCGGCGCCTTCGCCTGAGGCGCCGCGTTCCCCCCCAAAAATAGCGCGAGCCGGTATCTCCGCCATCAGAATTGTCGATGGCCTAAGGGATGCCGGCCGCGTCCGCCATCTCGCGGGACGATAGTTACCGCAATTGCTGCACGCACTCGATCACTCGAGCGGCGGCATCGTCGATCTCGCCTTCCGTCGTAAACCGCCCAAGGCCAAATCGGATGGAGCTGTGCGCCTCGTCGTCGCTGCGGCCAATGGCACGCAGCACGTGCGAGGCGTCGATTGCATCGGACGTACAGGCGGAGCCGCTTGAGACGGCGACATCGTCGAGCGCCATGATCAGCGCTTCACCTTCGACGCCACTGAAAAGCATGTTGAGATTGCCCGGCAGACGCGGCTCCATCGCCCCATTTACGGCCACATCGGAGAGCGCCGTCTCCAGCCGCGCCTTCAACAGGTCGCGCAGCCGGAGCAGGCGGGTGCCTTCTTC
>JAJXUS010000125.1 GCA_021782675.1 Acidobacteriota bacterium | reverse complement strand
CCCAGATTCTTCGCTTCGCTCAGAATGACGAACTTTGCTCTCCAGCGATAATAAAAATGCTTAGGCGCCGCCCGGCCTGGAAAGTGTAAGCAATGAACGAGACTGAAGCCATCGACGAAATGCTGGCGCAGACAAAGACCATCGCGGTTGTCGGCATTTCGAACAAGCAGGAGCGGCCCAGCTACTACGTCTCCCTGGAGATGCAGCAGCGCGGGTATCGCATTGTTCCCGTCAATCCGGTGCTGAAGGAAGTGCTCGGCGAGCCGGTGTATCCAACTCTTCGCGAGATTCCATTTCCCGTCGATATGGTGGATGTGTTTCGCGCTCCGGAGTTCGTTCCACAAATCGTTGAGGATGCCATCGCGATCGGGGCAAAGTACCTCTGGCTGCAGGAAGGTGTCGTTCACCCTGAGGCCACTGCCAGGGCGGAGGCCGCCGGCATTCCAGTGGTTGCGGACCGCTGTATCTACAAGGAGCATGTCCGGTGGCAGCGTTCGGCCGCAGCTCGCGCCTGATCTCACTTTGCCGCCTGCTGCTGGTGGTGATTGCCCTGGCGTGCATGTCTGCGCCCGCAGCCGGACGCGCCCAGGCCAACAGTGCTGGTCCGGGTGGCGCGGCGCATCTGACGGTGGAGCTTGTCACCCGCTCGACGGCCATCGCGCCGAATCATGACTTTCTCGCTGGCCTGCACTTCACCATTGAGCCGCGCTGGCATATCTACTGGATCAATGCCGGGGACGCGGGTGAGCCTCCGCGCATTGACTGGAGCCTGCCGGCAAACATAACCGCCGGTGCCCTGCAGTTTCCCGCGCCCAGGCGTCTGCCCCTGGGGCCGTTGATGGACTTTGGCTATGAAGGCCAGGTGCTGTTGCCGGTCACAATGCACGCGCTGCCGGGATTGAAGCCCGGCCATCCGGTGACACTCCGCGGGGAGGTGCACTATCTGGTCTGCAGCAGCGTCTGTCTGCCCGGCCATGCAACCGTCAGCCGCACCATTCCAGTTGCGGAGCAGCCTGGGCCGCCCGACGCGAAAACCGAGGCACTGTTCGCTGCTACAGAAAAGGAGCTGCCACGAGAACTGCCCTCCGGCGCAACCGTGCGCCTGCAGCAGACCAAACAGCACTGGATCGTCACTGTCCTCGGCGTGGGGCGAACCACCTCCGCGGAACTTTATCCCTTTGACGCTGGCATCATGGCGTACGCGGCGCCGCAGCATGTGCAGCCGCTGGCGAACGGCGCGCGCATCACCCTGCTGAAAGCTCCGGGCGTCACGCAACTCCCAGCGGACTTTCACGGGCTGATCAAATTGCCCGATGGCGTCGCCTATCAGTTTTCGCAGCCGATTCCGCCAGTCTCCGCGCTGCCGCTGACGCCGTCTGCTCCGCCCGCGCCAGGGGAGTCTTTGGTCGAAATTCTTGCGCTGGCCTTTCTCGGCGGGGCCATTCTGAATCTGATGCCCTGCGTGTTTCCCGTCCTTTTCATCAAGGGATTGGCGCTGGTGCAATCCTCAGGAGAAGAGCGGCGGCGCATGCGCGGACATGGCGCCATGTATACCGCCGGCATTCTGGTTTCGTTCTGGATCATCGTCGGGGTGCTGCTGGTTTTGCGCGCCGGCGGGGCACACCTGGGTTGGGGATTTCAGTTTCAATCGCCGTACTTTGTCGGCATTATGGCGCTGCTCTTCTTTTTCCTCGGCCTCAGCCTCGCAGGGCAGTTTGAGCTGGGCCTCACGGCAACCAGCATCGGCGGAGAGGTTGCCAATCGCGGGGGCTACTCCGGAAGCTTTTTTACCGGCGTGCTGGCGACGGTGGTCGCCACGCCGTGTACCGCGCCTTTTATGGGCGCGGCGATCGGGTTCGCTCTTTCGCAAAGCGCCTTCGTCACCTTCGCCGTCTTTACCGCCATCGCGCTGGGGCTCGCCGCGCCGTACGTCCTGCTGACGTTGCAGCCGGCGTGGGCAAAGCTCTTGCCCAGGCCGGGCGCATGGATGGAGTTACTGAAGCAGGCCGTCTCCCTGCCGATCTTTCTGGCCGTCATCTGGATGGCATGGGTCTTTTTCCAGATCACGGGAAGTACGGGTGTGGCGGCGCTGCTTGCAGGCCTGCTGGTAACTGCCATTGCCGGCTGGGCGCTCGGCCGCTGGCCGGCCCGCCGCGGCTCGACCATTGCGGCGCTGCTGCTGCTGGTGGCCGCAATTGCTCTGCCCATGTGGGCCGCGCGTCAGCCCAGGCAGATTGTCACTTCCGCCCAGAACGTATCCGGGAGCTGGCAGCCGTTCACAGCGGCGAAACTCGCGCAGTATCGCGCGCAAGGAAAGCCCGTCTTCGTCGACTTTTCAGCGGCCTGGTGTTTGAGCTGTCAGGTGAATGAGCGCACTGTTCTCGATCGCGCGTCCGTGGAGCAGGCATTCCGCGCCAAGGGGGTTGTCACCCTGCGGGCCGACTGGACCAACCACGACGACGGCATCACGGCGGCACTTGCCCAGCTGGGGCGCAGTGGCGTTCCCACGTATGCGCTCTATGCGGGAGATGCCAGCTCGGCTCCCACGCTGCTGCCGGAGGTGTTGACGCGGTCGATTGTGCTGGACGCGCTGGCCAAACTTCCGGCAACTTCGAAATAACGCGTTCCGGCTGTCACATCCGTAAAGGAAGCTGCTGATTCCTGCACGGCCTCAGCGCCGTTGGTTTCCGCGGCGCACACGCGCAATCTCTTCCATGCGTTCCTGCAGTTGCTTTTCGCGCCCGCGGCCTGAAGGCTCATAGTACCGGCGGCCCGCGAGATTTGGCGGCAGGCATTCCATGTCCGACACGGCGCCGGGCTCATCGTGCGCGTAACGATAGTCCTTGCCGTAATCCAGTTCCCGCATCAGGCGAGTGGGCGCATTGCGCAAATGCAGCGGCACCGGTTCAGCGCGTGTGTTCTCCACGTCTGCGGCCGCCGCGCCAAACGCGCGATACAGAGAGTTGGATTTCGGCGCCAACGCCAGGTAGACGGCCGCCTGAGCCAGAGCCAGATCCCCTTCGGGCGAGCCAAGAAATTCCATCGCATCGCGTGCTGAGAGCGTGAGATTCAGCGCCTCAGGTGCCGCCAATCCGATGTCTTCCACCGCCATGCGCACCAACCGCCGCGCAAGGTACATGGCGTCTTCGCCCGACCGGATCATTCGTGTCAGCCAGTAGAGGGCCGCGTCGGCATCGCTGTTGCGGATGGATTTGTGCAGCGCCGAGATCAGGTTGTAATGCTCTTCGCCGCTTTTGTCGTACAGCAGAGTTTTCTGCTGCAGCGCTGCGGTCAGCGTCTCCTCGTCAAGCTGTGGCTTGTTCTGCGAAACTGCCAGCCGCGCTGCCGCCTCCAGCACGTTATACGCGCGGCGCATGTCGCCGTTGGAGTACGCGGAGATTGCCCGCAACTCCGTCTCCGTAGCCGTCACACCCAGGGCTCCCAGTCCGCGCTCGCTGTCTGCCAGCGCGCGCTCCAGCAGCCGCATCACCTCTTCGTCTTCCAGCGCTTCCAGCACGTACACTCGGCAGCGGGAGAGCAATGCCGCATTCAGCGCAAAGGAAGGGTTTTCCGTCGTCGCGCCAATCAGCCGGATGGAACCCCGCTCCACCCAGGGCAGAAAAGCGTCCTGCTGGCTGCGGTTGAACCGATGAATTTCATCGATGAAGAGGATGGTGCGCATACCGGCCGACGCCGCGCGATCGGCCTCCGTCATCACCTGTTTGATCTCTTTAATGCCGCTGACCACGGCCGAAAACTCAATGAACGTGGACTGCGTGGAGTGCGCGATGATCTTCGCGAGGGTCGTTTTGCCCACACCCGGAGGCCCCCAGAGAATCATGGAACTGGCTTCGTCGCTCTCCAGTTGCGCCCGCAGCGCCTTCCCCGGTCCCAGCAAGTGATGCTGTCCGGCAAACTCCGCCAGCGTGACAGGCCGCATCCGCTCGGCCAGCGGCCGCTGTTCTGTAGCTGGGCGCGGACTACGTTCCGCTGGGATCGGATCGAAAAGGCTCATCACACTTCTCTCTGACGGCTTGCCGCATACAGCAGGATGGCCGCCGCCGTGGCGGCATTCAGCGATTCCACCGGACCGGGACACGGAATGTGCAGAATGCCATCGCACAACGCGGCGACCGGTCTGGACAGGCCCGACCCTTCACTGCCAATGACCATAGCCCAGCGTTCTCCGATCGCTGCCTGTTCGATGGATGCGCCTTCATGGGCGGCGCAACCGTAGATTCTGATGCCTTGGCCGTGCAGCGCCCCGAGCGCTTGCGGGCTGTCGAGCGCCAGTACCGGCAGCCGGAAGCTGGAGCCGGCCGAGGCGCGCAGAACCTTCTGACGCCACGGCCCGACAGCCGGAGGCAGCAGCAAGACCCCGGTCGCGCCGAAGGCCTCCGCTGTGCGGATGATGGTGCCCGCATTGCCGGGGTCCTGAATGCCGTCGAGGATGATGAGCCGGGGAGCGTTGCCGGCCAGCAGCGCGTCGAGTGTCCACTGCGGCTGGCGGACGATGGCGGCGACCCCTTGCGGCGCCTGTGTCCCGCAAACACTGGCGAACATCTCGCCGGGGACGGCCAGCACGACATCGGCGGAAAATGGTGCGCCGTTTTCCAGCCAGGGATGGCCCTCGCGGAGAAACAATGTCCGGACCGGCAGCCCGCTGCGCGCCGCCTCCCGCAGCAGATTTTCACCTTCGATCGCCAGCCAGCCATCCGTGGGCCCACGGTCCGCCAGGCGCTGCCGCAAGTCTTTCAGCCGCGGGTTCTGCCGGCTGGCGACCCGCTCGATGGTAAAGGTTTCTCCGCGCATGTTCTGGCGCGATTCTACCTCCGATGCGGGAGGGCCTGATACGTTGGGTAGGGCGCAGCCTGCCAGTGCGGCGTGTCCGTTCTGCCACGGTATGATGGAGGGTACTGCGCACCGCTGAAGGGTCGCGGCGCCATTGCGAATCCACGCCGCGAACCGGCCGCTCCGGAGAGAACTTTGTCAGCCGAACTGTTGCGCGTGCATCCGGACGAGCCGGAGCCCGAAAAGGTTGAATACGTGGTGCAGTGCCTGCAGCAAGGCAACGTAGTCGGCATGCCGACCGATACGTTTTACGGGCTTGCGGTCGATCCCGTAAACCTCCGCGCCGTCGACCAGATCTATGTGCTGAAGTCGCGTATGCGGCACAAGCCCCTGTCGCTTCTGCTTGCGGAGGTGGCGCAGGCCTACGAGATTGCGCGCAATCTGGACGGAAAGTTCGATCGCCTGGCGGAACGCTTCTGGCCCGGTCCGCTGACGGTGATTGTGCGCGCCGGCACCCGGCTGCCGCTGCGTGTTACAGCAAACACCGGAAACGTCGCGCTGCGCGTGCCGGATGCGGCGATTCCGCGCGCTGTGATCCGCAAGCTGGGCCTCCCGGTGACGGCGACCAGCGCCAATATTATGGGCGCGCCGGAATGTACCTACGCCGCAGGCGTGCGCGATCAGTTGGGCGACCGGATTCCGCTGATCGTAGACGGCGGTCCAACCGCGCGCAGCGCGCCGACAACCATCGTGGATCTTTCTGGTGCTCCGGGAAACTGGCAGGTGCTGCGTGAGGGCGCCATCGCCACGCATGAGATTGCACTGGCGCTGCAATAGGCAGGCTCCCCTCGCATGCCATCGGGATTCGCGGGCGGTCCACGGCTGTGGGAAGGGAATGGCATGGTTCGCTGGAAACTCGCCATCGTTCTGCTTCTGCTGATCGCCGCAACAGCTGCGACCGTCTGGTGCTGGACCCTCTTCTGGAAGATCAATCGCGCTTCTGCCGGCCAGCCTCTGCAACAGGCTGACGCCATTGCCGTCTTCGGCGCAGCAGAGTATCGCGGACGTCCATCCCCGGTGTTGAATGCTCGCCTGGAGCGGGCGCTCGACCTTTATCGTCGTGGCTACGCCCCGATCATTATCACGCTGGGAGGCGGAGGCGACCCGCAATACAGCGAAGGCGGTGTAGGCCGCAACTTTCTGCTGGCGCACGGCGTGCCGGACGACCGCATCATCGCTGAGACGCAGAGCAGCGACACTGAGGAGTCAATCCAGCGGCTCGCAGCCATCGCGCGCGAGAACAATCTGCAGACAATTCTTGCGGTGAGCGATGGAACCCATCTCTTCCGGATTGCGGCCCTGGCGCGCGCAGCCGGCTTGAATGTCCGCGTGACGCCACGCGAGACGGGCCATTCGATCTCCGGCAGCGACATCGCATACAGGTCGCAGGCGAAGCTGATGGCATCGCCTTCGGCACCCAGGCGCGCGGTGCGCCCGATCCGATGCACGTAATCCTCGGCCTCGTGCGGCAGGTCGTA
>JAJXUS010000124.1:4547-6335 GCA_021782675.1 Acidobacteriota bacterium | reverse complement strand
CGCTCAGGAGGCGCTGCCCGAAAGGCCCGCCAACCCAAGCTCCGCCGCTTGCGCCTGCATGGCTGCCAGGCAGAACGCTATGTGTTCTTCGAGGGTCACACCCAGCTCCGCCGCACCCTGGATGATGTCCTGGCGATTGACGCCGCGCGCGAACGCTTTGTCCTTCATCTTCTTCAGGACGGACGGAACGCTGACGTCATGGATGGACTTCGAAGGCTTGACCAGTGCATTGGCGGTGAGAAAGCCGGCCAGCTCGTCGCAGGCGAACAGCACCTTGTCCAGATGGGACTCGCGCGGGGTGTGGGTATATTCGGCGTGCGCCAGAATCGCGTGCCGAATCTCCTCCGGCCAGCCCTGCTCCGTTAGGATTCGATTGCCCACCCAAGGGTGTTCCTCCGGTGTGGGATAGCGCTCATAGTCAAAGTCATGCAGCAGGCCGGCGATGGCATAGGTTTCGGCCATCGCGTCGGCCATATCCGGCGGCAGGTTCATTGCAGCAGCGTGGCGCTCCCCATAGGCCTGAGTGCAGACAGCAACCGCCATCGCATGCTTCAACAGGCTGGGAGACTGGGTGTACTGGTTGAGCAATGCCCAGGCGGCCGCGCGATCGTGACGACCAGTTACGGGCGGTGGCGCAATCGGCGTTTCGTTCATACTGGCGAGCATCCCTCCTGCTTTCATTGTGGGCTATTTGCAAGGCTGTCAGGGCTTCACTTCGGGTTTTATGGGTTTTTCATGAAAGATTTCAGGAAATTGCTTGACATTCTTGAGGTTTACCCGCAACGTAACGAAAGACGAGATGCGGTAATGACAATCACCGCATCCCACGGAAGTCCGCTCTGGCCTCCGTATACATCTATGGCAACTGTCATGACTCCCGTCGCGTCCAGGGAGGTTCTGCGTTGCGATCGCTGCGGACTGGTGCAGTTCAGCACCAGCAATCTGCTGTGCAGGCGCTGCCACAAACCCCTGGAGATTGAAGAGCCGGAGCCGGTCTCCGCCGCAGGAGAATTTGCGGGTGTACGCCAGACCGGTGAGCGGGATAACCGCGTTTCCGTGAGACTGCGCGAATTGCGCAATGCGCGCAGGCTGAGCCAGCGGCAGCTTGCGGCCCGGCTTGACGTGCCCCGCACCTACATCTCAAAGATCGAGAACGGCCGCGCCATGCCGACGCTTTCCTCGCTGCAGCGACTGGCCAATGCGTTATCGGTTCCTCTGGCAGACATGGTGCATGATGCCCGCTATGAACGCGAGCGCGAAATCGCCATCATGCTGAACGACCCATTCCTGGCGGAGCTGAGCGTCTGGGTCGCTGGGCTGGATGGGCTGCACCGCGCCATGGTGCTGAGCCATCTGCGCGAAATGGCCGGTGGAGGACGCAAGACCGCATAAGCGCCCGCGAGCCGGTTGGCAGGCGCTTTCCCGCTATGCTACGGTCGAAAGACGTAGGAGCTTCCTTCTTTGTCGCACAGGCACGCAACCAGCCGTCTGTCGGAGCTTCCGCCAGAGGAGCTGGCGCTTTATCGCCAGCTCGACCCCGAGCGGCTCCCCCAGCACATCGCCATCATTATGGACGGCAACGGTCGTTGGGCCGGAATGCGCCGGCTGCAGCGGATCCTCGGCCATCAGCAGGGCGCGGAATCGGTCCAGTTTGTGGTAGAAACCGCGTCCCGCATCGACCTTCCCTGGCTGACGCTCTATGCCTTTTCGGTGGAAAACAACTTGCGCCGTCCAGCGACAGAGGTCAGCTTCCTCATGCGTCTGCTGCGCACCTATCTGGTGGGCAAT
>JAJXUS010000124.1:0-4537 GCA_021782675.1 Acidobacteriota bacterium | reverse complement strand
TACATTGGCCGCACGGCTGAACTGCCCACGGAAGTGCAGGAGACCATGCAGTGGGCCACCGAGCAGACTGCCCGCAACACCGGCACCACGCTTACGCTGGCGCTCAACTACGGCGCGCGGGGCGAGATTGTCGATGCTGCTCGCAGTGCCATCGCGCAGCTGGCTGCCGAAGAGCCTGGAGCGCCACTTGAGGCGCTCCTGGCGCGGCTGACCGAGGAGCGCATCTCCAGCGCTCTCTACACGGCGCATATGCCTGACCCGGATCTGGTCATCCGCACCAGCGGCGAGATGCGCATCAGCAACTTTCTGCTATGGCAGATCGCTTACTCGGAGATTTACGTGACCAACCGCTTCTGGCCGGACTTCCGCGGCAAGCATTTGCTGGAGGCGATTCACGAGTATCAAAGCCGCGACCGGCGATTTGGCGGCCTGTCGGTTCCATCGAAGACGCTCAACACCCGCAAGGCAGCGCTCGTTCCCTAGGCCGACAAACACTCCTCAAAAAGCTGGCGTACCGGCAGAATCAGAGCCCGCAGCGCGTGGCCCCATGCACTCGCGGCCGCGCTCTCACTTTCGCCGTAACCCCAGACGTACAGCGTCACCGCGAAGCCATCCCCGTGTGGCAGCGTTCCGGCGGAGGAAATGCGAGCCCGCCGCACGATCCACTCGCAGCGCGCTTCTGGTGCGGGAAGAACCGCCGACCGCTCGGCTCCGCGGCGCACCAAAGATTCTGCCCGCGCGAAGCTTTCGAACTCCGCCGATGCGCCGGGCAGCAAATCCACGTAACTGGCATGCGCGCAGGCAAAGCCAGGCAGATCGAAGGCGTCGAATGCCGACGCCGCGTAGTGCCACACATCGCATTTGGCGGTGAAGACGGCGGGCGTGTTCCAGGCTTTCAACGCCTTCGCCAATGCGGGATACAGGGCCGCATCCGGGATGTCGCCCACACGATCCGGTTCTGCTCGCAGATCGAAAAAGCGCAGCGACGGGTCGCTGGCCGTCACGCCTTCCCAGGGCACCACCACCCAGGGATCCTCACTGCCGCACTCCACGCTCCAGTCGCTTTCCATATGCGCTCTAGTCCTGAGACTGCACGGACTCCTGGCAACGTAGAAAGGCCGCGATCGTGGACTCCGCCCAATAGCCGTCGTCCCCCGCAGCAACTGAAAGGAAGCCGCAGTGGCCGCCGTGTGCGGTCTCGATCAGCCGGATAGCCGGGTTGGCCAGCAGGTGCTGCCGGGTCTCCGGCGTCAGGCGGATAAAGGGATCGTCGAGCGAGTGCAGGATGAGCATTGGCACGCGAATGGTCTGCACTACCCGCGCGGCGGCGCAGCGGAAATAGTAATCATCGGCACCCGAGAACCCGCAGTTCGGCGCGACGATGTACTCGTCATAGGTGCGAATACTGTCCACGCGGGGAAGATTTGCGAGACTGTAGCGCACGGGAAATAGCTCCACCTTCCGGCGGTAACGCGCAATCATGTTCCGCAGAAAATTTCTCTCGTACAGGCGGTTGCGCAGCCGGTGCAGGGCATCCGCCGACGCGGCCAGGTCAATGGCCGGCGACACTGCGGCGACCGCTGTCAGCCACGCCGGCGCATGGTAGCCGACTTCTCCGGCAGCCTTCAGCACCAGGTTGCCGCCCATGGAATATCCGATCCAGGCCATCTGCTGAAGGCTTTCGCGCTCGACAAAATACTGAGCGACGGCTTGCACATCCCCCGAAAGTCCGGAGTGATACAGCGTGGGCGACAGTGCCTCCGTGCCGCCGCAATTGCGCATGTTCATGCGGATGACGTTCCACCCGGCGGCCCACGCGCGGCTGGCGTTCCCCAGCATGTACTGCGACTCGCTCGAACCTTCCAGCCCGTGCACCAGCAGGATCGTCAGCCGCTCCGCCCGCACATCTTCGGGCTGCCAGTGGCAGCGGCACAACACGCGGCTGCCACTCGTGGGATCGACAGGCACAATGACATCGTCCGGCGGTGGCAGGTGGAATGTGCGGGGTCGAAACGCGGCGACAATCGTTTGCAGATCGGCATTCCACAGGCCACGGCGAGGGACAAAGGCGTCGAGCCATGCCGCATCCGCGCAGGCAGCCGTAGCGCTTCGGGTTGCGTTCAATGTCTGGCCCTGCTGTGGAAGGAAGGCTTCGGAGGCACCGCGAAGAGTGCGGTCCGTTGCGCGGAGGAATGCGCGATAGGTTGCCCTGGGGCGGCTAGTGGGGTTCGAACCCACGACATCCGGTGCCACAGACCGGCGTTCTGCCGCTGAACTATAGCCGCCATGAACCTATAAAATTGTAGCATCGCGACCAGGCGCTCAAGGGGGAACATAATTGTGGCGTATTCGGCTTCCCGACCGCAGATTTTGCCTCGCCGCGGTGGACGCGCGGGCCGCGCACTGAGCGATGAGAACCTCGACATGCTGTCGCACGTGCTGGATGATTGCCTCCGCATCCCCGGCACCTCCGTGCGATTCGGTTTAGACGCGATCGTCGGACTTGTCCCCGGCATCGGCGACGTCATCGGCGGACTGGCCTCGTGCATTCTCATCGGTGCGGCCTGGTTTCGCGGCGTGCCGTACATCACGCTCACCCGCATGGCCGTCAACGTTGGCATTGAGGTGCTGGTGGGCTCCGTTCCTTTGCTTGGCGATGCGTTTGACGTTGCCTGGAAGGCGAACCGCCCCAACTGTAAGCTGCTGACGCGCCACGTGGCGCGGCCACGGCGCCACACCTGGCGCGACTGGGGATTTCTGCTGACGCTGATGATGGGTATCGTGCTGGTGTTCTCTCTGCCGTTGATTGCGCTGGCCTGGGTGCTGGGCTATCTGATGGCGCATCCGTAGCCTGGAGACGCGCGGCGAAGGCGGCGAATGGCTGCGTTACAATCGGGCATGTCGGGTCACATCGGGGCGTAGCGCAGTCTGGTAGCGCATCTGCTTTGGGAGCAGAGGGTCGGGGGTTCGAATCCCTCCGCCCCGACCAGTGAATCCATCCGTTCCCGCCCTCCTGCTTCCTTCCGCTTCGCAGTTGTGTCCAGTCCGCTACCTGTCTATTGTGGAAGGGTCGTTGCGGCTGGAGGACACAATATGCTCACCCGAAAGAATCGCGGCAAACACAAAGCCGTTGCGGCCCGCCGTGCTGCAGCCTGTGCGATCCTTGCGCTCAGCGGTCTGGCCACCGCGCCGACGGCCCGCGCCGACCAGAACTACTCCCAGCAGGTCTTCTTCGAAACCAGCCTGTCACCCGGAAATTACTTTTACTCCCGCGGCAGCGTCAGCCATCCCAGCGCGCTGACGCTGGTGAACGGCCGGCTGCCGGTCGCCACGGACGCCTTCATCAGCGGGCCAAACTCCCTGAAGCTGGAATGGCTGTCTGCCCGTAACGGTGGATGGTCTGCCGAACTGCGGCTCTATGCGTGGCGCAACCGCACCGTGGAGTTCCCGGGCGCCAATCTCTGGATCTGGGTGCGCGCCGCGGCGCCGGTGCCGGCGGATGACCTGCCGCGGCTTGCGATCCGCGATACGTCCGGCAACTTCAGCGCGCCGCTCGCAATCGGTCAGTTCTCCACCGGCCTGCCCGCCGGCCGCTGGGTGCGGCTGCGTATCCCGCTGGCGGCGTTCCAAACGGCATCGCTGCACCGGCTCGATCCGCACCGCCTGAATACTCTGGTGTTTTCGCAGGGCACAGCCGACGGCACGATGCACACGCTGCTGCTCGATGACATTCGTATTGAAGACGATCCCCCGGCGCACCAGGCAGCGCCGGCCACGCCGCAGCATGTCGCGGCCACCGGCTATGACCGTCACATCGACATCACCTGGGCGCCGGTGAACGACCCGCAGCTTGCGCAATATGTCATCTACCGCTCGCTGGGCGGGGGTCCATTCCATGCGATCGGCGTGCAGCGTCCCGGTGTCAATCGCTTTTGCGATTTCCTGGGCAACGACCACACGCCGGCGCGATATCGCGTCACGGCCCGAACAGCGACGCTGCTCGAGTCCAGCCCTTCCAACATTGCCTCCGCGGCAACGCACCCGCTGACCGACGACGCGTTGCTGACGATGGTGCAGCAAGCCTCGTTCCGCTATTACTGGGAGGCCGCAGGTCCGCACTCCGGCATGACGCGCGAAAACACCCCTGGCAATGACGACATCCTGGCGCTGGGCGCCAGCGGTTTTGGCGTGATGGCCATCATGGTGGGCGCGGAGCGCGGCTTTGTTCCGCGCCAGCAGGCCGTGCAGCGGCTGTTGAAGATCACGAACTTCCTCGCGCACGCTGACCGCTATCACGGCGCCTGGCCGCATTTTCTCAGCGACAAAACCGGGCACACGCTGCCGGTTTTCAGCATGTATGACAATGGCGCCGATCTGGTCGAAACTTCCTTCCTGATGGAGGGACTGCTGGCTGCGCGGCAGTACTTCAAAAACGATGGCTCCGCCGGCCGGCAGTTGTACCAGCAGATCACGCAGCTTTGGGAAGGCATCGACTGGCAGTGGTTCCGCGCCACGCCGCGACGCCGCGCGCTCTACT
>JAJXUS010000123.1 GCA_021782675.1 Acidobacteriota bacterium | reverse complement strand
ATGCCTCTTGAGCCCACCAAACATATCTGGCACAACGGAAAACTGATCGCCTGGGATCAGGCAAAAATTCATGTAATGTCCCACGTGATCCACTACGGCTCCTCGATCTTTGAAGGCATCCGCTGCTACAAGACCGAGCAGGGCGCAGCCATCTTCCGCCTGCAGGATCACATGCAGCGCCTGCTGGATTCTGCCAAGATCTACCGCATGGATCTGGACTATTCCGTCGATCAGCTTTGCCGCGCCGTTGTGGAGACGGTTGAGGCCAACGGCGTTGCACCCTGCTACATCCGTCCCATCGCCTTCCGCGGCTATGGCGAGCTGGGCGTGCACCCGCAGCGCAATCCGATGGAGGTTTACATCGGCAACTTTCCGTGGGGCAAGTATGTCTCCGGAGATCACGGTGCGGACATCTGCATCTCCTCCTGGACCCGCCTGGCGCCGAACACGCTGCCGGCGATGGCCAAGGCCGGCGCCAACTACATGAACTCGCAGCTCATCCGCATGGAAGCGACGGTGAACGGCTATGACGAAGCAGTGGCGCTGGATGTCAGCGGCTACGTTTCAGAAGGCTCCGGCGAGAACCTGTTCGTCGTCAGCAAGGGGCAGCTACTGACCTCACCGCTCTCGAACTCGGTGCTGAATGGCATCACCCGCGCGTCGATCATCACGCTGGCGCGCGACATGGGCCTGACGGTGCTTGAGCAGTCGATTCCGCGGGAGATGCTATACATTGCCGACGAGCTATTCTTCACCGGAACCGCGGCGGAGGTTACGCCCATCCGCTCGGTGGATCGCATTGTCATCAAGGACGGCCACGCGGGCCCCATCACGCAGAAGCTGGCGGCAGAATATTTCGGCATCGCCGCCGGTAAGCGGCCCGACCGCTTCAACTGGCTGACGCCGGTAAACGTAACGGCAGGTCAACCGGTTTCGGTGTAAGGCACCCCCAGAAAAGGCAGATCACGGAGCGCGGCGCAGAGTTGCCGCGCTCCTTTTTATTCACTCCCGGCGACAAGAATTATCGAACCAGGTGATGTTTTTCGACGACACCGGGCGACGTAGGATCCATGGGATCCGCAGCCGGTGCGTCGTTGCCCGTCAATGTCGTCCACCCCGGCAGCTTTTGACTGCCCGTAATCAGCCGCGGGCCACCCGAGAAGCCAAAGTACATCCACACCCACTGCAGCATCACCAGAATGCGATTGCGGAAGCCGATCAGAAAATAAATGTGAACCACCAGCCACGCCAGCCACGCGGCAAACCCCTGCAGGTGCTCCTTAAAAGGCCACACCACGTTGGCCACCGCCGAATGGCGGCCAATGGTCGACATATCTCCCTTGTCAAAGTAATGGAATAGCGTCCGCGGTTTACCGGCAAGGTCCGCCAGAATCTCTTCCGCCGCGTGACGGCCCATCTGCATGGCGGGCTGCGCCACGCCGGGAATCAGACGTCCGTTTTCTTCTACGTGCGCCAGATCGCCGCACACAAAAATGTTCGGCATGCCGGGCGGATTCAGGTGCAGGTCCACAACGATTGCACCGCGCTTGTCCGTCTTCGCGCCCAGCATGGCGCCCAGCGGCGACGCCTGCACACCCGCTGCCCACAGCGTAACGACGGACTCGACCCGCTTGCCATCCACCACTACATAACCCGGCTGAATGTCAGTCACCCGGCTGTTGCAGTGCACCTCCACGCCACGCTCCTGGAGTTGGCGCTCCGCATCGCGGGACAGACCTTCCGGATAGCTGTTCAGCAGGCGCGGCGATCCCTCGATGACAAGGACGTGCGCGTTCGCCGGGTCGATGTGACGAAACTCCTCGCGCATGTAAACGCGAGAGATATCGGCAATGGCGCCCGCCAGTTCAACACCGGTGGCGCCGCCGCCGACAATGACAAAGTTGAGCGGCGGATGTGAACCGTGCTCCAGCTTCTGGCGCTCGGCCAGTTCAAAGGCCAGCAGCACCCGGCGGCGAATCTCCAGCGCGTCCTCGACAGTCTTGAGTCCGGGAGCGACCGCCGCCCACTCATCGTGCCCGAAGTAGGAGTGCGTCGCGCCGGTGGCAAGGATCAGGTAGTCGAATTCCAGCGTCGCGCCGCTGCGCATTTGCAGCCGATGGCTCTCCGCGTCAATCGATTCAACCTCATCCATCAGCACGTCAATATTCGGCTGATTACGGAACATGGTGCGGATGGGCTGCGCAATATCTCCGGGAGAGAGCGCAGCCAGCGCCACCTGGTACAGCAGCGGCTGAAAGGTATGGTGGTTGCGCCGGTCGATCAGCGTCACCTCCACCGGCTTGCCGGAGAGCCGGCGGGCAGCCCATACGCCCGCAAAGCCCGCCCCGATGATTACTACTCGCGGCCGTGCCGCGCGGCTTGTCTTCGTATCTGCCTGCATTCTTTGCCCATGCCCTCTCTGCTGGTGCGTTAGATGTCCGGCGGCTCCCGTCCGTTACATCGAATCACACGCAGCGGCATCCAATGACTCCCGCTACACTGGATAGGTTCCCTATGGCAGACAAAACTCACGACACCCTTATCCTCGGCTCCGGCTGCGCCGGCCTGACAGCGGCGATCTATGCCGCGCGATCCAACCTGAAACCGCTGGTGATTGAAGGCCACGAGCCGGGCGGCCAGCTCTCCATCACCACACTGGTAGAAAATTTCCCCGGGTGGCCGGAGGGAATCCAGGGCCCGCAGTTGATCGACAACATGCGGATGCAGGCCTCCCGCTTTGGTGCGGAGTTCCGGCTGGGTCATCTCGCGTCGGCGGATCTGTCCAAGCGCCCGTTCCGGCTGAACATCGATGGCGAAACCCTGCATACGCGCACGCTGGTTATCGCCAGTGGAGCGTCGGCGCGCTGGCTGGGGCTGCCCAGTGAACATGCGCTCATCGGCCACGGCGTCTCCAGTTGCGCCACCTGCGACGGCTTCTTCTTCTCCGGCAAGGAGATTGCCGTCATCGGCGGGGGCGACTCCGCCATGGAAGAGGCATTGTTTCTCACGCGCTTCGCGACGAAGGTGACCCTCATTCATCGCCGGGAGCATTTCCGCGCGTCGAAGATCATGCTGGAGCGGGCGATGGCCCACGAGAAGATTCGCTTTCTCGCCAACACGATCGTCGAGGAAGTCCTTGGTGTCGAGCAAAAGGAAGTGACCGGCTTGCGTCTGCGCAACGCTGTGACCGGAGAAATCTCTACACTGCCCGTCAGCGCCATGTTTCTGGGTATTGGCCACGAGCCGAACGCAAAGATGTTCGCCGGCCAGATCGACCTGGACGCAGACGGGTACATCCGCACGCAGGATTTTGTGTTTACTCGCGTGCCCGGCGTGTTTGCCTGCGGCGATGTGCAGGATCGCCGCTATCGCCAGGCCATCACGGCAGCCGGCAGCGGCTGCATGGCGGCGCTGGAAGTGGAGAAGTTTCTCGAAGAGCACGGGCGCTGATTCCGCAGCGATCCCTCGCGCAGACGGTAAGCGCCTACGTGCCACGCAGTGAATGCCCATGAGCCTGGCTGACAACATTGCCCGCGTGCAGGAGCAGATTGCGAATGCCTGCCGCTGCGCCAGCCGAGCGCCGGAATCCGTCCAGCTTATGGCCGTTTCCAAGACGCATCCTGCGGAAGCGATTCTTGAAGCAGCCGCTTCGGGCCTTCGCCTGTTTGGCGAAAACCGGGTGCAGGAGTTCGCTGGCAAGCGCGACGCGCTGGCCGCCGCCGGTCTGCTTGCGGGCAGCGATCCAGCGCGCTTCCACTGCATTGGCCCAGTGCAATCCAACAAGGCCAATCGAGCGGCGGAGATCTTCGACGCGGTCGATACCCTAGATTCTCTGCGGCTGGCGCAGCGGCTGGATCAGGCCGCCGCGGCGCGTGGCCGGACGCTTGCCGTGAATATTGAAATCAAAACCAGCCCTGAGCCGGCCAAGCACGGGATTCTGCCCGATTCCCCCGAACTGGCGGCGCTGCTTGAGCAATTGCCAGACATGCAGCATCTGCACGTTTGCGGACTGATGACTGTCCCTCCGTTTGCTGCCAATCCTGAAGAAGCGCGGCCCTACTTCCGACGGCTGCGGGAGCTGCGGGATTCGCTGGCAGCGCGGTGTCCGCGTGTGCGGCTCGAGGAGCTTTCGATGGGCATGTCGCACGACTTTTCCGTAGCGATTGAAGAGGGTGCAACCGTCGTGCGCGTGGGAACGGCAATCTTCGGAAGCCGCCCGCCCGTCGGTCGTGGTTGACGACACCACGGAAATCCGCCCGCTCCGATACACTGAGTCGTTCCTTACCTCACACCTCTCTGGATGATCTGCAATGGCTCTGCTGCACGCCGGACTCTACGCATGGGTGCTCAGCACAGTGGTTCTGGTGCTGCTCGCCGTCTCGCTGGCGAAGACACGCGGCGTAAAGACAAAAGCAGACTATCTGCTGGCAGGCCGCTCGCTGCCGGCGTTCGTGCTGGTCTTTACGCTGCTCTCTTCGTGGATTGGCGCGGGCTCCCTGTTTGCCGGCGCAGAGAACGCGTACCGCAACGGCTTTGCGGCACTGTGGCAGCCGGCTGGCGGATGGGCGGGGCTCCTGCTGATCTACTTCATCGCGCCGCGCGCGCGGAAGTTCGCCCAGTTCACCATCCCCGACCTTCTGGAGGTGCGCTATAACCAGACCGCACGCGTGCTGGGCGTCATCGCCATTCTGTTTGCCTACACCGCCATCGCCAGCTACCAGTTGCGCGGCGGTGGAGACATCCTGCACCTGATCTTTCCTGGCATCAGCAGCAACACCGGCATGATGATCATCACGGTCTTTGTCATCGCCTTTACCGCGCTGGCCGGCATGGCGTCGGTCGCCTACATGGACGTTGCCATCGGTCTGCTGGTGACGGTTGCGCTCTGCATCTCGCTTCCGATTCTGCTGCAGCACGCCGGAGGCACGGCCGGCCTGCATGCCAGGCTGCCGGAGACACACTTTCAGGTGCTGGGCTCCATCAGCTTTGCCCGCGCCATGGAGTTCTTTCTGCCCACCATGCTGCTCATGCTCGGCAACCAGGCGATGTATCAGAAGTTTTTCTCTGCAAAGTCAGAGCGCGACGCCCGCGTAGCAGTGGTTGGCTGGATCATCGGCACGGTCATTCTAGAGACCATCATCGTCGCCATCGCGGTGATCGGTTCCGCGCTGTTTGCAACGGGTGAAGTGAGCCAGCGTCCCCGCGAGATTATCGCCTACACGGCGCGGCACGGCCTGCCCGCCATGCTGGGCGCACTGCTGCTGGGCGCGGTATTCGCCAAGGTTATTTCCACCGCAAACAACTATCTGTTTTCTCCGGCGACAAACCTGGTCAACGACGTCTTCCTCCGTTACATCCGGCCCCAGGCCAGCAATCGCAGTGTGCTGCTGGTCTCGCGGCTGGTCGTCATCGGGCTGGGCCTATGGGCGTTTGTGCAGGGCGCCTACACCCAGTCGATCCTGGAAAAGGCGCTGTACGCCTACACCATCTACTCCGCCGCGCTCACGCCGGTGATCCTTGCAGCGTTCTACTCCCGCCGCGTGAACCAGCAGGGAGCGGTGGCGTGCATTGCCGCCGGCACCTTTGTGACCGTCTTCTGGGACACTGATTTTGTCCGCCGCATATTGCCCGCCAGCATCGCCCATCGCGATGCCATCTTTCCGGCACTGCTGGCTTCCCTGCTCTGCCTGTTTGTTGTCAGTTGGCTTACGCCGCCGCCGCCGCGCGAGAAGGTGCAGCCCTTTCTGCCGTAAGCGCGAAACGCATGCGCCGCCGTACAATGGGGGGTTGGAGATTTCTCGAATGTTTCGTCGCATCTACATGGACGCCAACGCGACCACGCCCCTGCTGCCTGAGGTGTTCGAGGCGATGCGCCCTTACTTTGTTGAGCGCTTCGGCAATGCCAGCTCCGTACACTCCTTTGGGCAGCGCGCGCGCGGCGCCGTCGAGCAGGCGCGTGTGCAGGTGGCAGATTTTCTGCACTGCCGTCCGGCGGAGATCGTCTTCACCAGCGGCGGCACGGAGAGCGACAACCTGGCGCTGTTCGGCGTGACCCGGCCGGGCGACCACATCATCACCACAGCCATTGAGCATCACGCGGTGCTGCACGCTGCGGAAGCGCTGCCACACGCAGGCCGCGAGGTGACGTTCCTTGGCGTAGATGCGAACGGCGTCATCGATCCCGAAGACGTCCGGCGCGCCCTGCGGCCCAACACGCGGCTCATCTCCGTCATGATGGCGAATAACGAGACCGGAGCGATTCAGCCGGTAGAGGCCATCGGCGCCATCGCGGCCGAGGCAGGCGTGCTGTTCCATACCGATGCTGTGCAGTCCGCGGG
>JAJXUS010000122.1 GCA_021782675.1 Acidobacteriota bacterium | reverse complement strand
TGGTTGCACGATATCCGAGAAGAATGAGAAGCAGTAACGCCAGGACCGCCCAGACAATCCAGATGCCGGTAATGTAGGCCATCGGGTTCACCTTTGGAGCACCGGGCAAGCCGCGCTCAGTGACTCCGGGTTGAGAACGGCATCGTCCGCCGGCTGGGGATCGCAGCGCGTTGCTGCGACGATTCAGGAGGCGGCTTGTTCCACGCCGTCCGACGGCGGTATCATAGAGCCAGCGAGGGAAATATGGCAACCACTACAGCAAATCCAGCAACCGAAACGGCCCAGCCTGCCACCCAGAATGTCGTCCTTACCCCACAGGCCGTCGCAAAGGTGAAAGAGATTATGGCGACCCAGGACCCTGTCCCTGCAGGCCTTCGTCTGGGCGTCGTCGGCGGCGGATGCTCTGGCTTCCAGTACTCCATGTCGTTTGAGAATCAGCCCGGCATGATGGATAAAGTCATGATGTTTGAAGATCTTAAGGTCTTTGTCGACGCCACGTCCATGATGTACCTGAAGGGCTGCACTGTGGACTATCTCGAGACGCTCGAAGCCTCGGGCTTCAAGTTCGATAACCCGAACACCAAGAGCACCTGCGGCTGCGGATCGTCGTTTAACGCATAACCGCCTCTGGCTGCAAACAGAAAAAGCCTCCGCGATGCGGAGGCTTTTTCTGTTTGCAGCCACGCGACGCGGCCTTACTGCGGGGTGCTCGAGCCCACGGAGCTGGAACTGCCGCCAAACGGTGACGAGGAGCCGAACCCACTCGATGACCCGGAGCTGTTGCTCGAGCCACCGAAAATATCTGACCCGCCCGAGCTCGACGAGCCGCCAAACCCACCCGAACTGCCACCGATACCACCGGAACTGCCGAACCCGCCGGAGCTCCCGCCGATGCCGCCCGAATTGCCACCAAACCCTGCGCCGGCGCCACCCGGTCCCAGGCCACCGCCCGGCGCGCCTTGGCCGGCCGGAGTACCAATGCCGGGACCACCTCCGCCGCCCGCACTCTGCGAAACATCTTCCTGCGGGTTATAGACAAAATCCCAGTCGGAATATTTCGTTTTGGTGCGATAAGACAGGATGGAGCGCCTTTTGAGCGGCAGGGTTACGCCGATGATGGGCGCGCCGGTGGGCGACCCGCCGAAGATGCCCCCACCACCCTGCGGTGTGCTGCTTAACGCAGCGGCCGGCGTCCCGAAGCCTCCACCCGCAGTGCCTCCGCCGCCGGTGGTCCCGCCAAACCCTCCAGCCCCTCCCCCGCCAAAGGGCGATCCGCCGGAGTTTCCAAAACTTGAACCGGATGACCCTCCAAACGGCGATCCCGACGCACCGCTTGAAGAGCCGGAAGAGCCCGCATTGTTATCGAAGGCACCACTGCTGGCAGAGAAATCCGAGGAGCCGGTAGCACTATTCGCGTTATTGGCCAACTGCTGCGCCATGGCCTGCGGAACCCCTGCCGCGCCGCCGTTCGCCACGGCATTGGCGACCATGGCTTGCACGTTGCCGGGGGCTGCCGAGGCTCCGGCAGCGCCACCCGCAGCATTGATGGCTGCGGCGATCGCGGGATTGCCCAGCACCGTCCCGGCGCCGGTTGAAGAACCATTGCTGCCGTTTCCACCGGCAGCTCCAGAGCCGGGGTTTGCTGAACCAGCGTTTGCGGAGTTTCCACTCGATCCAGAGGAAGAGCTGCCGTTGTTATCGTTAAAGATCCAGTCATCACTGGAAGAGTTACCTGAAGTTCCACTGACCCCGGACGTTCCCGCACTGCCGCCAAATCCGCCGCCGCCGCCCGCCACTCCGGGTATCCCACCAGGCACCGCGCCGCCCGCTCCCGGTATACCTGCGGTTCCCGGCACACCACCGGCCTGCATCGGCTTTCCGAAAAAGCCCATGGCAACCATCGTTACGTCGCCCAGGTGCAGAATCTTCCAGTCCTTCTTCCCGGTCATGGGATCGATGTATTCCTGACGAAGGAATTTGATCTGGTTTGTTTCCTTCAACTGATCCATCGACATCGGGTAGTTGCCGTTTTTGCGGTAGTAGAGCTGCACGGCGCGCTTGTACTGGTCGGCGCGATGGATGGTTTCAGCCTCTTTTTCGCGCTGAATGGACTTTGCAACCTCCGGGGCAGCGAGCGCCAGGCCGATCAGCAAGATCGCCGTCAGAAACAGGAGTCCCATCAGCAGGTAACCCTGCTCCCCTAGCCTGAAGCGCTGATTTTTTCCGCGCGGAAAATAGCGGATTGCCACAAAAAGCTCCTCTCTTAAAGGTACGCGCTGGCGAGCAAAAAGTCGCGCGCGAATGGCTTCCGCTCCGCTACGGGTCATGTCGTGCTATTTTGGTGGCGCACTACCGCAGCGTCCAGAAAGGATCGTTTTATGCCAAAACAATCAAAGTCGCGACTCGTCGTTTCGTTCGCGGCCGCTCTGCTTCTTGTGCCAGCCAGTGCCGTCTTCGCGCAGGTTGTCATCGTCCCGCCCAACCCACAGATCGGATCGTCCAATCCCATAACCGCGGAGCCGCCGGTCGAACGGCCCCACTCCAAGCCATGCGTCGTGCAGCTATTCAAGAATCTGGCCTTTGACAATTTTACGCCGAAGACGTTCAGTTACACGCCGCCCACCCGCTGCCAGGGACCATGGGCAAAGGTCGTCTTCACGGCGGACTTCACCGTCTCCGAAGGACGCCAGTTTGATCGCACAGCATCGTTCTACCTGGGCAAGGCCAACATCTACTACGGAACCACGGCGGAGCCGCGTGCGACACTCAGCCCGTCCTGGCACGTCGAGCGCGATGTAACCGACCTGAGCGCTATTTTCAAGAGCGACCAGACCGGCGAAGCCAATCTGGGAAATTTTGTCGGCACCTCCGGCGGTGTGAATTACAACGGCATCATCTACGCAAATGCTGCGCTCGAGTTTTATCCGAAGACCGGACATGAGATCGTACTGCCGGCGCCGGACATCGTCGTCCCCGTTGAAGGACCGAACGGCGATGCAGGAACGCTCAACACCACCACGGACTCCATCTCCCAGGTGTTGAACCTGCCGATGAATGTCGAACGTGTCTATCTGGATGTAATCGCGCAGAGCCAAATCGGTGATGAATTCTGGTACACGTGCGTGCCCTCTACTTTGGCGAATGAACTCTTCACCTGCGGAAATACAGCATTTCGTGAGGTAGAGGTGACGATCGATGGAAAGCCCGCCGGCATCGCTCCTGTCTATCCGTGGATCTTCACGGGCGGCATCGATCCGTATCTCTGGGAGCCGATTCCGGGCATTCAAACCCTCAACTTCAAACCCTACCGCGTAAACCTCACACCATTTGCGGGCCTGCTGTCCGACGGAAATCCGCATACGGTCGCTGTCAGCGTGTACAACGCCAACGGATACTTTCTGGCCACTGCGAACCTGCTGGCCTATACCGATAAAGGCAAGCGGAAGATCAGTGGCGGCATCCTGACAAATACGCTAGCCGCCGCTCCCAGCCCAGTCGTCACCAACAACATCAAGTCAACGAGCGGTGGCGCCGATGGAACCACGTACTCGTGCACAGTCCAGGTCGCGTCAGACCGGACCTTCGACATTAACGGGTACGTGATGACATCGCATGGCCGCGTGGAGACGGATCTCCACGAGGTCGTTCACTTCAATAGCCTCCAGGGTTTTCTGGTAAATAACGTGACGGATGATCAGGGTACGATGCAAACCAGCACCGTAGACATCACCACGACGACGCGCGATGGCTACCTTGTGAACACCGGGCGCAAGCATTACTCATATCCGCTGGAGCTGGGCTACGCCTATACCGTCGCCTCGGACGGGAGCGCCAAGCAGACCGCGTATGTCAATCAGCAGGACCAGATCAACGGTTCTCAGAGCATCCTGGGCCACCAGTACCTGAGCAACAACTTGTCGGACCAGGTGATGGCGCAGGACACGCTGAACTTCAGCCCGACGGGAAGCGTGACTTCCACAGGTGCAAAGACAACGCAGACCTACCACTACAACAACTCGCTGGGCGATTGCTACTCCCGCACGCTGGATGCAGCCGACCATGTGCTGACCAACTACACCGACGGCCAGGGATGTTCCGGCGGCAACCACGATACCTATTAGCCTTTACGCACTGCCGTCGGAAAATGCCTGGCCGCAATGGCCGGGCATTTTTCTGGCTGCAGCGACGCTTCAGACGCGAAGAACCCGCACGCCGCGGGCGGCGAATTCCGCGACCGACTCTTCCGAAGCGCCGGTATCCGTGATGAGCATATGAATGCTCGCAAGCGGGCAGATGAGCGAAGGGCTCACGTGGCCCAGCTTGCTGGAGTCGGCGACGGCAATTACCTGCTTCCCGTGCTCCACCATCGTGCGAAACGTCAATGCCTCGTCGGCCTCGCCCGTCGTCGCGCCGCGGATCGCGTCAATCCCGATGACCCCCAGAAACACCTTGTCCATATAGACACCGCTGAGCGAACTCACCGCGGTTGGGCCTGTTAAGGAGAAAGACCAGGCGAACGGAACCGCACCGCCAGTTAACCAGGTGCGGATGCGCGGCTGATTGCAGAGTTCCATGCCGATGTTGATGGCATTGGTGATGACGGTGATGTTGGCGCGATGCCGGATGCTGCGCCCGATCTGCGTGGTCGTCGTGCCTGCTGTCAGGCCCACCGTCTCGTTGTCGGCAATCAGCTCGGCCGCCGCCAGGCCGATGCGCCGTTTCTCCCTGGCGTAGCGGTTGTTGCGCGCCTGGAACGACTGATCGTACCGGAATGGCTCGTACAGCAGCGGCTCAACCAGCGTCGCGCCCCCGTGGGTTCGGCGGATGAGCCCCCGCTGCTCTAACCGGCTTAGATCGCGGCGAATGCTGGGCGCCGAAGATCCCACAGCCGCAAGAATCTCCTCAAGCGTCGCCTCGCCTTCCCGAAGCAGCAGCTTGATGATCTTTTCTCCGCGGTCTTCGGCCTTGGCTGCCATTGGCCAGCAAATCCTTTCTGCGTCGGCAGTCTACCGGAAGCAGCGCTGCAAGTCCGCAGTTCCAACGGATTTTCTCAATCGCCTCCGAAGCCGTTTTACTGGCGAAAGCAATGCACGAGCGCACGGACATCTTCTTCGAGTGGACCTGCGGTCGCCGCTCCCGGACGCCCCTCGCTGCCCGGCAACTCTGCGGGCCGGATATTGGTGCGCACCCGGCGGCGCAACGAGGCATGCATAGCCGGAGCGTGGGTCGCCTGCCAGAGACCCATCGCGGTATCAATCGTAACGCCGGAGCTGGCGATGATCTGAATGCGACCGGCGGCCCGCAGGACCAGGTCCGCGACAGCGCCCGCTCCGCGAGCCAGCGTCGGCGCGCCGCCGGAGGTGAGAATCAGACTGGCCCCGCTTGCGATTACGTCTTCCAGTGCCTGCGGCAGGTCCGGACAATCGTCAAAGGCGCGATGAAAGGTGACCGGCAGCGGCGCCGCCAGCGCAACCAGCCGACGCGTCTGCTCCACGTCCACCCGACTGTCCGGCGTCAGCACACCCAGAACAATCCCCTGCGCGCCAGCCCGCTTAAACGCTTCAATGTCCATCTCCATCGCCGCCAGCTCATCCGCGGAATACACAAAGCCACCGGAGCGAGGCCGGACCATAACGTGAACAGGGACATGGAGGGTATGGACCGCCTGCTGCACCAGCCCCAGGCTCGGCGTCAATCCATGCTCCGACAGAGCCGCACACAGTTCCAGACGGTCCGCTCCCCCACGGGCAGCGGCCTGCGCACCTTCGAGGGTGTCAACACAGATTTCAATAACGGGGACGTGCATCGATCTCCTGCTTCGGGGTCCTTCCAAGAATCGTTCCCGATCATAACATCCGGAATCGATCAGCCGAATGGCTGTCGGGATCAAGCGATATTTTCGAGAGATTTGCAAGAGGACCGTTGCCGCCGGCTTTGCTATTTGGCAGGCGTGTGGTAGTTTTGATTGCTTGACGGCATATCGCTCATTTTGCGGAGCAATTCCTTGATGTTTGTTCCCTTGGATGACTAGAGCGTGAAATCATCTGCCGTTGAACCGATTCCCCACGGAAACCGCGCAACAGCCTGCGCGGCCATCAAGGAACGCGTAAATTTTCCTGCTGAACCTGTTTGAAGGAGCCCAAACCATGAGACCGATTCGCACCCTTCGAGCCGCGCTGCTGGCATGCCTGCTGGCGACCGTCTCCACCGTTTTAGGCCAAACCACTACCGGAAGCGTTTCGGGCATCGTGACAGATCCGACCGGCGCCGTCGTGTCCGGCGCCACAGTCAGCGCGAAGAACATGGACACGAACGTTGTCACCACCGCAACCACGAACGGGTCCGGCGCG
>JAJXUS010000121.1 GCA_021782675.1 Acidobacteriota bacterium | reverse complement strand
GAGCGCCTGTCAGTAGTTGCTGCAGAAGGCTTGGGCTCAGGTACATACCGCACCTGAGCCGAACTCCAGGTTGCGTTGAATCCGCAGAAGCAGCGTGCCATCTGCTTCCGCGGATTTGACACAGCCCCGGATTCTGCTATCGTTTGGTCATGCAGCTTCACCGACACCATTCGCATACCCATTGCATCGCGACCGGTGTCAGCGAAGCGCTACCGAACCATCCCTGATCTCTTAAAGACTTCAGGATCTCCGTTCCAAAGCCGCCCGCTGATGCCTCGCATCCGCGGGATTTTTGTTTTTCGCCAGAAATTTCACTTTTAGGACGCTGCCAAATGACTGCATCCGTATCATCGCCGGAATCCGGCGTTGCTGGAATCGACTTCACCAAGCTTGACGGCCTGGTACCCGGAATTGTGCAGGACGCCGCAACGGGTGAGCTGCTGATGGTTGGCTTCCTTAACCAGGAGAGCTATCGCAAAACCCTCGAATCTGGCTATGTCACCTTTTGGAGTCGCACCCGGCGCAAGCTGTGGATGAAGGGCGAAACCAGCGGCAACCGGCTGCGCATCGTGGAAGCACGCACAGACTGCGACCAGGACACGCTGCTGTTCCGCGTGGTGGTTGAAGGCGACGGCCTGGTCTGCCATGAAGGCACCGTCAGCTGCTTCACTCGTCCCATCGCACTCAACGCCACGCAGACCGTGGGCGACAAGGAGAAGGCATGAGCCGCAAACTTCGCCTCGGAATCCCAAAAGGCAGCCTGCAGGATGCAACGATCGCTCTGTTTGAGCGCGCCGGCTGGCGCATCTTTGCCGATGGCCGGTCCTACTTTCCTGGCATCGATGATCCCGACATTGAATGCATGCTGATCCGCGCGCAGGAGATGGCGCGCTACGTAAACCACGGGGCGTTGGATGCCGGTCTTACGGGCAACGACTGGGTGGCGGAGAGCGGCCTAGCAGTGGAGAGCATCGCCAGCCTTACCTACTCCAAGCAGAGCCGCCAGAAAGTGCGCTGGGTGCTGGCCGTGCCAGAGGATTCCCCGTACCAACGCGCCGAAGACCTCGCCGGTAAGATCATCGCTACGGAACTGGTGGAAGCGACCCGCCGCTACTTCGCGGGCAAGAACATCCCGGTGCAGGTGGATTTTAGCTGGGGCGCGACGGAAGTAAAGCCGCCGGTGCTGGCCGATGCCATCGTTGAAGTGACCGAGACGGGCAGCTCTCTGCGGGCCAATCGCCTGCGCATTATCGAAACCGTTCTTGAAAGTGAAACGCAGTTGATCGCCAACTGCTCCGCGTGGGCGGATCCGTGGAAGAAGGAAAAGATCAGCAACATCGCCATGATGCTGAAGGGAGCCATCGATGCCCAGGGGCAGGTTGGCCTGATGATGAATGTGCGCTCCGTCGACCTTCCTGCCGTGCTGGCCGTGCTGCCCGCGTTGAACTCACCGACGATCTCCACGCTCAGCGATTCCGAATGGGCCGCTGTCAATACGATCATCGATGAGCGGACCGTGCGCGACGTAATTCCTCGCCTGAAGGCGGCGCGGGCCACCGGCATCGTTGAATACCCGCTCAACAAGATCGTTCTGTAAAGCGAGAGGCATCACGTCGATGAGAGTCATTCGCACATTCGGCCCATCCGCTCGAGAAGCAGAACGCAGGCTGCGCCAGATTGAACAGCGCTCCGGCGCCGCAGCTGCGCGGCTGCAACCTGCCGTACAGCGGATTCTCACCGCAGTGCAACGCGAAGGCGACACCGCACTGCGCCGATATGCCGCCCGCTATGACAGACTTGCCCCGGACGCGGGCCTGGCTGTGTCGCGGCAGGAGATGGCCGAGGCGTGGAAGCAGACGCCGCTGGCGCTGCGGCGCGCCATGCAGGCCGCGGCGAAAAATATTCGGCAGTTCGCCCAGTGGCAGATGCCAAAAA
The DNA here is from genome assembly GCA_021782675.1 of Acidobacteriota bacterium. Classification (GTDB taxonomy): domain Bacteria; phylum Acidobacteriota; class Terriglobia; order Terriglobales; family Acidobacteriaceae; genus JAKAUB01. The sequence goes on along the minus strand of JAJXUS010000121.1, from coordinate 4,427 downwards.
GCTGGTCGCGAACCGCGGCCGGGCGCACCGTTGGGCAGCGCTGCCTGCCGCTGCCATCGGTCGGCTGCTACGTGCCCGGTGGCCGATATCCGCTTCCCTCCACGCTGCTGATGACTGCGCTCCCGGCTCGCGTCGCTGGCGTCGAACGCATTGTGGTCGTCTCTCCGCGTCCCGCGCGCGAAACGCTGGCAGCCGCCCACCTGGCAGGTGTGGAAGAGATGTATCGCATCGGCGGCGCACAGGCTGTCGCAGCGCTGGCCTATGGAACAGCGTCCATTCCTCGCGTGGAAAAAATCGTCGGACCGGGAAATCTCTACGTCACCACCGCCAAACGGCTCGTCGCCTTTGACTGTGCGATCGACATGATGGCGGGCCCGACAGAGATTGCCATCGCCAGCGAGTCGGGCGACCCCGCCTGGATTGCGGCCGACCTTGTCGCCCAGGCAGAACACGATCCCGAGGCCATGGCCATCCTGATTACGGCAAACCAGGCGTTGGCACAGGCCACGACGAAAGGGGTAGTCCGGCAGGCCGCAAAAAATCCGATCGCCCGCCAGTCGCTGACTGTCCATGGCGTTATTTTTCTTACGCGAGACCATGCAGAGACACTGGCTGTGACGAATCGCATTGCCGCAGAACATCTCACGGTAGACGACCGTCACGATCTTCCGCACATTCGCAACGCAGGTTCCATCTTCATCGGTGGCTCAACACCGCAGAGCATGGGCGACTATGTCTCCGGACCGAACCACGTTCTGCCGACGGGCCGCGCGGCCCGGGTGCGCGGGGGGTTGAGCGTCTACGACTTTTTACGGATCGTGACGACGCAGGAATACTCAGCCGCCGGGCTCGCGAGCCTGGGGGAAGCAGCCATGACGCTCGCCGCCGCGGAAGGTCTGGTTGCACATGCGGCAAGTGTTGCAGTGCGCATGGAGAGCAGAAAATCTGGAGGGAAACGATGACAGAGGCCCCTGCGAAACAGGCTCTGCGTCCGCGCACGGCTGTCGAACGGATGCACGAGTATCACCCTCCGCTGGCGGGACGCGAAGGACTGCGCCTGGACTTTAACGAGAACACGCTGGCACCCTCCCCGCGTGTTCAGGCCGTGCTGCGGCGCGTCGCGGCCGCGTCGCTCACTCGGTATCCAGAGCGCGAACCGGTGGAGCGGATCGTCGCCGATCACTTTCGGCTGCAGCCGGAGGCCGTGCTGCTTACCAATGGCGTCGATGAGGCGCTGCATCTGGCTTGCGAAACCTACCTGGAACCTGACGATGAAGTGATCGTCGTGACGCCCACCTTCTCCATGTACCGGTTGTATGCGGAGATGACCGGCGCGGCCGTGCATTCTGTACAAGCAAAGCCAGATTTGCAATTTCCGTACGATGACCTGAGGGCGGCAATCGGCGCCCGAACACGTCTGATTATGCTGGCGTCGCCGAATAACCCAACAGGCGCTGTGGCGGATTCCGATTTCCTGCTCGAGATCGCCGCAGCTCATCCGCAGACCGCACTGCTGGTCGATGAAGCGTATATTCATTTTCACGGCGACAGCGTTCTCGCCCATACGGCGGCTTATGAAAACCTGATCGTCGCCCGTACATTTTCAAAAGCCTATGGCCTGGCCGGATTACGCATCGGTCTACTGGCGACACACCCACAAACGATGCGGTTCATCCGCAAAGTAAGCTCGCCCTATAACGTGAATTCCATTGCGCTGGAATGCCTGCCGGATGCGCTGGCCGACGAAGACTACATCCGCTGGTACGCCGATCAGGTAGCGCAAAGCCTCGCGCTGGCACAGCAGATACTATGTCGCATTGGAGTCTCCTTTTATCCCAGCCACGCGAACTTTGTTCTGATGCGGATAGGCACCAGGCATCGCGAGTTGGTGGAGGCCATGCGCCAGCGCGGCGTACTTGTCCGGGACCGCAGCAGCGACGCGGGCTGCGCAGGCTGCGTGCGCATCACACTGGGTACTGTTGAACATACACGCGCGGGTCTTGCTGCACTGGAAGCATCGCTCAAGGAGATTGCATGGCAGCCAAACATGTGAAGACGAGATCGGCCAGGCTGGAACGCAACACCACGGAGACGCAGATTTCGCTGGCTCTGACCATCGAGGGCTCCGGCAAATACGACGTCCACACGGGAATCCGCTTTCTCGACCACATGCTGGAGCTGTTCGCACGCCACGGTGCGTTCGATCTGCGGTTGCAGTGCGATGGCGATCTCGACGTCGATCAGCATCACACGGTAGAAGATATCGGCATCGGGCTGGGTGAGGCGTTTACGGAGGCGCTCGGCGACAAGCGAGGCATTCTGCGCGCCGGATATTTTTTAATGCCAATGGATGAAACGCTGGCCGCAGCCGCCATTGATCTAAGCGGCCGCGCGGCACATGCGATTGACCCGCAACTGCGCGTGCGACTCGTCGGCGACCTGCAGTCCGAGTTGCTGGCGGATTTCTTTGAAGGGTTTGCGCGCGGCGCCCGCGCCAACGTACACATCAAGGTGCTCTACGGACGGTCGAATCATCACAAGGTGGAGGCAATGTTCAAGGCCTTTGCGCGCGCGCTGCGCTTCGCCTGCTCGCGCGACCAGCAATTGAAATCGATGCTGCCCAGCACCAAGGGCCTTTTATAAACCGGAGGAATTTACGTGCCCGCCTTTGTGACGATCATCGACTACCAGGCCGGTAATATCACATCCGTCGCAAAGGCCCTGCGTGCCTGCGGAGCCGATGTCCGGATCGCGGCCACTCCGGATGATTTGCGTTCCGCAGCCCATATCGTTCTGCCTGGGGTGGGTCATTTTTCTGCTACGCGCGTGCTCCATGCGAGCGGAATGGCAGATGCAATCCGCGAGCGAGTCAGCGCGGGCAGCCCATTTCTTGGCATCTGCGTGGGCCTGCAATGGTTGTTTGAAGGCAGCACAGAAGCTCCGGAGACGCACGGACTCAGCGTGTTTGCCGGTACCTGCGACCGGTTTCCCGGCACGGTCAAATCGCCGCATGTCGGCTGGAATTCGATCGAGCGCGTCCGTCCCTCACGCATCCTGCGCAATATTCCCGATCCCTGCTTCGTCTACTTCACACACTCCTACAGTGCTCCAATCGTTGAGGAGACGGTGGCCAGTACGAACCACGGGCGCCAATTTACCGCGGCCGCCGAACGCGACAACTGGATGGCTGTGCAGTTTCATCCGGAAAAGTCCGGCGAAGCGGGCCTGCGGATTCTGCGGAGTTTTCTTGAGGTACCGCGATGCTGACACGCCGCATCATCGCCTGTCTCGATGTCCATGCGGGCCGCGTGGTGAAGGGCGTCCAGTTTCTTGACCTGTTGGACGCGGGCGACCCCGCTGAACTTGCCATTCGCCACGCTGCGGGAGGCGCCGATGAGATCGTGTTTCTCGACATTACAGCCACGCATCAGGAACGGGGCATCCTGTTGGAAAGCGTGCGCCGGGCTGCGGAGCGCATCTTCGTTCCACTCACTGTGGGTGGCGGAATCCGCTCCCTGGACGATGCGCGTCAAGTCTTCGATGCCGGCGCCGACAAAGTCAGCATCAACTCCGCCGCACTGGCGCGGCCGGCTCTTATCAGCGAAATTGGTGCGCGCTTCGGTTCGCAGGCGGTGGTCCTGGCGATTGATGCCCGTCGCGGAACTCAGCCGCCGGAACTCGCTGAAGTGTTCTCCAGTGGCGGCCGTCGCGCGACCGGCCATCGCGTGATGGATTGGGCGCGAGAAGCCGAACAGCGCGGCGCCGGAGAGATTCTGCTCACATCGATGGACGCTGACGGGACGCAAGCTGGTTTTGATTGCCCGCTGACCGCAGCCGTAGCCGATGCCGTCAGCGTTCCTGTCATTGCCTCCGGCGGCGGCGGGAATGCCGGGCACTTTACGCAGGTGTTTACCGGCGGCCGTGCCGATGCCGCACTTGCGGCCAGCATCTTTCATCGCGGAATCAGCGACGCACGCACCTTGAAGCATCAACTCGCCAGCGACGGAATTCCTGTTCGACTTCCCTGCTGAAAAACCCGGAAAACGCGGCACAATAGTAGCAGAGGTCCGAATGCTGATTCCTTCCATTGATCTTTTGGGTGGCCGCATCGTGCAACTGGTGCAGGGAGAACGCCCGGCGCTGGACTTCGATGACTTTGAATACTGGATCAATCGCTTCTCCGGCTATCCTCTCGTTCAGTTGATTGATCTGGATGCCGCCAAGCGAACCGGCAACAATCGTGGGCTGATCGAGCAGTTCGTGCGCAGACTTCCGTGCCAGGTTGGCGGGGGTATCCGCACGTTGCAGGACGTGCGCGATTTACTGGCCGCGGGCGCCTCCAAAGTGATTCTCGGCTCGTCGCTGTTCGATGGTTCAAACGGCGCCAGCGGTCTCATCCGGCACTCCTTTGCAGCCGAGCTTGCGAC
>JAJXUS010000120.1 GCA_021782675.1 Acidobacteriota bacterium | reverse complement strand
CAGCGGTCGCGCTCCGGTTCCAGCATGATGCGCGGGTTTGAAGGCGGACAGATGCCGCTGCACCGCCGTCTGCCGAAGCGTGGCTTCACCAACATCTTCCGGACCGAGTACACGGTCCTGAATCTGGACCGGCTGGCGGCTGCGGGCGAGACCGAGTTGACACTGGAGCGCATGGCGGCCCTGCGGCTGACCCCGAAACGCGGCGCACTGGTGAAGATCCTGGGTGTCGGTGAGCTGAACGGTGCGCTGACGGTGCATGCCCATAAATTCTCCAAAACGGCGCAGGAAAAGATCGAGAAGGCCGGCGGCCGGGCGGTTCTGATCGGGGAGTAACGGCGGACCTCTGGCGGAATGCCGGGCGGGTCACCGAGGAGCTTCATGCTGGAAAAGTTTGCCAACGTTTTTCGTATCCCGGACCTCCGCAAGCGGGTTCTGTTCACGCTGTTCATCCTGTTCATCTACCGGCTGGGCTCCCATATTCCCACGCCGGGCGTGAATACCAAACTGCTTGAGCAGTTCTTCCAGCAGAACAGCGGCAGCTCCCTGGGGCTGATTGACATGTTCAGCGGCGGGAATCTGCGCCGGCTGACCGTCTTCGCGCTGGGCATCATGCCGTATATCACCGCTGCTATTATTTTTGAGCTGTTGACGGTTGTGTATGAGCCGCTGGCCCGCCTGCAAAAAGAGGGCGAGATGGGCCGCAAGAAGATCACCCAGTGGACCCGTTACATGACAGTCGCCCTGGGAGTGGTGCAGTCGTTTGCCATCGCGCTGACTCTTGTTCATGGTTCTGGCAGCATTCCGTACGTGACGCATCCTGGTCCCGGCTTTGTGATGATGACGGTGCTCACTCTGACCACCGGCGCCACCTTTGTGATGTGGCTGGGCGAGCAGATTACGGAGCGCGGCATCGGCGAAGGCATGAGCCTGCTGATCTTTGCCGGTATCGTCGTCGGTATCCCGGCGGGCATTCAGGATCTGATCGGCAAAGCAACCACGCAGGCCTGGGGAGCGTTCACGGTTCCCGCGCTGATTTTGCTGCTGGCGGTGATGCTTGCCGTGGTAGCGTTTATCGTCTTTGTCGAGCGCAGTGAGCGCCGGATTCCCGTTCAGTATGCGAAGCGCATCGTCGGCCGCCGGCTGATGGGCGGCCAGCAGACGCACCTGCCGCTGCGCGTCAATGCCGGCGGCGTTATGCCGGTCATCTTTGCCGCATCCATTCTCTCCGCGCCGCTACTGTTTCAAAATGTCGCGTTCTTCCATGACAGCCGCTTCTTTCGGCCAATTTTCGAAGCGTTGAACGTGGGCGAGCCGTGGTATGAGCTGCTCTATTGCGTAGCGATCCTGTTCTTCGCGTACTTCTACATCTCAATCATCTTCCGCCCCGATGATATTGCCGATAACATGCGCAAATACGGCGGATTCATTCCCGGCATCCGGCCGGGCAAGCGTACGGCTGACTTTATCAACGACATTCTTACCCGCATTACCCTGGTCGGCGGTCTATATCTGATTATCGTCTCGCTGATTCCGCAGTTCATGATCAGCGGTATTCACCTGAACCATCTCTGGCTGGTGGGCCCGGCGTTTGACCGCCTTCCAACGTGGGTGACCAATGGACTGGGCGTTAACTTCTACTTTGGCGGTACCTCGCTGCTGATCGTGGTCGGAGTGGCGATGGACACAATTAACAAGGTCGAAGCGCATTTGATTATGCGGCACTACGACGGTTTTACCGGCAAGAGTGGACGCGTCCGCGGACGGCGGTCCTGGTAGTGCCTGTCGCAGCGGTGAAGGATCAGCCGGGCGTGCAATCGCAGGCGAAGTTCGTCCCCGGTCCCATCCTTCTGCTCGGTGCTCCCGGAGCAGGGAAGGGCACGCAGGCTCGCCTGCTGATGGACGCCTGGAGAGTGCCCCAGATCTCTACCGGCGATCTGCTGCGGGAGCTGCGGAAAGATCCCGAGAAGAGCGCGTCCCCGCTGGGTGTCGAGATTCGGCAGTTGATGGATTCCGGCCGCCTGGTGACCGACGAACTGGTACAGGCGATGGTCGCAGAGCGCCTGAGCGCCGCCGACACGCGGAACGGGTATGTCCTCGATGGATTTCCCCGTACGCTGGCGCAGTCCGAGTGGCTGGACGCGGAGCTTGCCCGGGTTGGCGGGGTGGTGCCGGTAGTTGCTGTCACCATTTCGGTTGGATATACTGAACTTTTGCGCCGCTTAACCGGCCGCCGCAATTGTCCTCTCTGCGGACGGATTTACAACGTTTATTCTCAGCCGCCAAAGCAGGATTCCGTCTGCGATGTGGACGGAACGGCCCTCGTTCAACGGCCGGACGATTCGGAAGATGTTGTGTCGCAGCGGCTGAAGACATACGAGACGCTGACGGCGCCGGTGATTGCGCATTATCGCCAGTCGGGGCGCTTTGCTGAAGTGAACGGGGAGCTGCCGGTGGACGCGGTGACCCGCGCGGTAGCTGACGCGATCGTGCGTCTGCGGAGTTGAAGGCACTCGATGGCGATTGCGATTCGGACGGCGAAAGAGATTGCCAAGATGCGGCGCAGTGGTGAGGCGCTGCGTGGCGTTTTGGATGCACTCCGGGAGGCTGTAAAGCCCGGCGTGACAACGCTGGACCTGGAGAAGCTGGCCGAAGCGAAGATTGCGGCGGCAGGCGCTGTGGCCGCGTTCAAGGGGTACCACGATTACCCTTGTGTTTTGTGCACCTCGATTAATAGCGAGGTGGTGCATGGAATTCCTTCTGCAAAGCGCGTGCTGCGCGAAGGGGATGTAGTTTCGATCGATTGTGGGCTCATCATTGACGGGTACTATGCGGACTACGCGGTGACGGTGCCGGTCGGCAAGGTATCGGACGAAGCTGCACGGTTGCTGGCCACGACCGAGCAGTCGCTGGGTGCGGCGATTGAAGCCGTTCGCCCCGGCGCCACTCTGGGAGATGTGGGTGCGGCGGTGCAAAAGGTGGCCGAGGCCGCGGGGTTCAGCATTGTGCGGGAGTTTGTCGGCCACGGCATTGGGCGGCAGATGCATGAAGAGCCGCAGATTCCGAACTATGGGGTTCCGGGCCAGGGGATTCGGCTGCGGGAAGGTATGGTGCTGGCGATCGAACCGATGGTGAATGCCGGCAAGCATGCGGTTCGGGTGCTGGAAGATGGATGGACGGCAGTGACCGCCGACGGCAGTTTGAGCGCCCACTTTGAACACACAGTGGCCGTGCGAGCCGAGGGTTGCGATGTGCTGACGGCCTGAACGCCGACGGCTGGCGGTACAGCAGAGCAGTGAGCCGGACCCGCAGGCAATGGGCCGACGCTGGAGCAGAGTTTGTCGAAAGAAGACGCAATTGAGGTAATGGCAACGGTGGTTGAGACGTTGCCCAATGCCATGTTCCGTGTGGAACTGGAGAACAAACATCAGGTACTGGCGCACGTCTCCGGCAAGATGCGGAAGAACTTCATCCGTATCCTTCCCGGAGATAAAGTGGCGGTCGAACTGAGCCCGTATGACCTCAATCGCGGGCGGATCGTCTATCGCTACAAGTAGCGGGTAGCTGGCACGTTGGAAAGAGATGGAAGCGGATGAAGGTTCGGGCATCAGTCAAAAAGATTTGTGATAAGTGCAAGGTCATCCACCGCCGCGGAGTGGTGCGTGTGATCTGCGAAAACACCAAGCACAAGCAGCGCCAGGGCTAAGGCCCTCGCTGTTCTGTGCCGGCTGCCAGCCGGGCTAGTTAGCTGAAGTTAAGGCTTGCGAAGAACCCGAACGGAGCCGTCCACCGCGGGGTAGTTTTCAGCGCCTCCGCATAACCGCTGAACCGGGAGACCGGTTGCAGCACAGTACGACCCGAGGAAGCATTCATGGCCAGAATTGCCGGAGTCGATCTGCCGCGTAACAAGCAGGCACGGATCGCGCTCACATACGTTTACGGCATCGGGGACTCGCGCGCGCTGAAGATTTTGGCTGCGGCGAACGTCGATGCATTCAAGAAGCTGCAGGACCTGGGAGAAGACGAGGTTAACCGGATTCGCCAGGTCATTGAGAGTGAAGGCGGGGTCGAAGGCGACCTGCGCAAAGACATCTCCCTTCACATCAAGCGGCTTATGGAGATTCAGAGCTATCGCGGGCTGCGTCACCGGCGCAATCTGCCCGTCCGCGGACAGCGGACGCATACCAATGCGCGCACGCGCAAAGGACCACGCCGCGGTACGGTGGCCGGTAAGAAGAAAGCGACCAAGTAATGGCAAAGGCACAGGCAGGCGCTGCCGGCAAGGCGGCCAAAAACAAGAAGTTCAAGAAGCGGGAACGGAAAAGCGTCCCGTACGGCGTGGCCTATATTCAGGCCTCCTTCAACAACACCATCATCACCATCACCGACGGGCAGGGTAACACGGTGTCGTGGAAGAGTTCCGGCTCTCTCGGCTTCCGTGGGTCGCGCAAGGGCACGCCGTTCGCGGCGCAGCAGGCGGCGGCCAACGCTGCCAGCCAGGCGCGCGAGCATGGCATGCGCTCGGTCGATGTGCGCGTCAGCGGACCGGGTTCCGGCCGCGAGTCGGCGATCCGTGCGCTGGCTTCGGCGGGAATGGACGTCCGCACGATTCGCGACGTGACGCCGGTGCCGCATAACGGTTGCCGTCCACCAAAGCGCCGTCGCGTGTAAACTACTTGCTGGTGCCTTCGTCCACCAATCGTTCATAAGATTTCGGTTGGGTGGCAGGGGCGAGGCGGTCATGCGGTGAGAGCGTATTTTGATTTCTCCCCTGCTTATCCGCTCTCTTCCAGCAGGTTTCCGCGAAATATTGCGAATGGCTGGAAAACGGCACGAACAGGAAACCAATCACCTTTGGGACCGGGACGAAGGGCTCAGCTCGTAAACCGGTCGACCTCTGAATCCAGGAGATTTTTGTGGCTCGTTATACAGGACCCGTCTGCCGCCTTTGCCGTCGCGAAGGCACCAAGCTTTTTTTGAAAGGCCCCCGCTGCTTTTCTGACAAATGCGCGATTGAGAAGCGCAACTTTGCTCCCGGCCAGCATGGCCGCGACCGTAAAGCGAAGATCGTCGGATACGGTTTGCAACTGCGCGAAAAGCAGAAAGCCAAGCGTATGTACTTTGCTCTCGAAGGGCAGTTCCGCGCCTACTACGAGAAGGCAAATGCGGCGACCGGGGTCACCGGCGAGCTGTTGCTACAGCAGTTGGAGCGGCGTCTCGACAGCATCGTCTACAGCATGGGATTTGCGAATTCGCGGCGTCAGGCGCGGCAGGCTGTGCGACACGGTCACGTGGAAGTAAATGGCCGCAAGGTCAACATTCCGTCCTATCAGGTTGGTGTGAGCGACGAAATTCGCGTGCGCGAAGGCAGCCGCTCGCTGCCGGTCTTTGAAGCAGCGCGCGAAAACGGCGGAGCTGGTGCGCCGCCGCAGTGGATCTCCATCGACCGGAATGGTCTGAGCGGCAAGATCCTCTCGCTGCCGAAGCGGGAAGACATTCATCTGCCGATCAACGAACAGTTGATCGTCGAACTTTACAGCAAGTAAGCAGGGTCAAGGCTGCCGCAGGGGAGCCGTGGCTTTGCCGGGAATTCACTAAAAACCAGGAGAAAAGGCGCGGCCGTTGCAAAATGCTTCGCGACGCCTGCCGCGCGGGAAAGTTAAGGGCAAACACACTATGCTATGGCGTGGATTTCAAAAACCGAAACGTCTCTCCGTCGATCTGGAATCGCTCACTGAAAGGTACGGCAAGTTCAGTGCGCAGCCGTTCGAGCGTGGCTTTGGCACCACCATCGGCAACGCTCTTCGCCGGGTACTGTTGTCCTCCATCGAGGGCGCTGCGGTTACGGCGGTTCACATCGAGGGCGTGCTGCACGAGTTTCAGTCGATTCCGGGCGTCGTCGAAGATGCTACCGACGTAATCCTGAACCTGAAGCAGGTGCCGTTCAAGCTGAATGGGGAAGGGCCGAAGGCGCTCTATCTGCGCGCTGATAAGCCCGGTGTCGTCACCTCCGGCATGATCGAAGCGGATGGGGATGTCGAAATTCTCGACAAAGATGTTTATATCGCGACGGTCAGCGAGAGTGGCAAGCTGGACATGGAGATGCGGCTGAAGCGCGGCCGCGGTTATGTTGCGGCGGACAAGAACTTCGACTCCGACCTCGGTATCGGTTTTATTCCGGTGGATTCTGTCCACTCGCCTGTACGCAAAGTGAACTATGCCATTGAAGCCGCGCGTCTCGGTCAGATCACCGATTATGACAAGCTGACGCTGGAAGTCTGGACAAACGGCACTGTACTGCCGGTGGATGCGATTGGTCTGGCAGCAAAGCTGCTGAAAGATCACATGAGCATCTTCATCAACTTTGAAGAAGAGCTCGAATCTGACGCAGCCTCCGGATCGCACGAGCCGCTGGTCCGCAATGAGAATCTGAACCGCTCGGTGGAAGAGCTCGAACTCTCTGTCCGTAGCTACAACTGCCT
>JAJXUS010000119.1 GCA_021782675.1 Acidobacteriota bacterium | reverse complement strand
GGCAACGGCGGCGGGCCGAAGAGCGCTGAACTCGTTGCGCACATCGACCGCTGAAACAAACGATCTGGCCGATGCCTTCCGGCGTTCGATCGACGAATGCAGCAGACAAACTGTGCTGCAGGCCTCATTATCCGTTGCCGGCGAAGTCAGCGAGATGCATCCTGTTGTTCGCGATGAGGTCTTCCGGATCGGATATGAGGCTATCCGTAACGCGTGCGCTCACTCGCAGGCCTCCCGTCTTCAAATCAACCTTAAATATGCGGAAGACCTCACCATGAGCGTAAGGGATAACGGCGTCGGGATGGATCCGAACACCGTAAACAAAGGCAAACAAGAACACTTCGGCATCCAGGGGATGCGAGAGCGGGCGGAGCGTATCAGGTCCAAATTGACAATTGCGACCTCTGCCTCTTCGGGAACCGAAGTCAAACTGATAGTCCCCGGCATTGTCATCTATCGTCATAACGAGAGCCGAAGCTTGAGGGGACATACGGTGCGATCGCTTTTGAAGCGGATTGGGCTGAAGATCGACCCGTTGGATTCATGAATGACGCGACAGGGTTGAACCGTTGCTGCACCCAGCTCTTGGAACGCGCGAGTGGCGTGCAACTGCGAGCAGGTGATCCGTTGCATTATCAGCAAAAAAGCAACGGCCGGCTATCCATCCGGCCGCGTCTCTTCATTCAGCGAAGAGACTATCACTCCATGCCCAGCCTCTAGAAACTGAAGCGGGCCTGCAATTGCACCGTGCGGCTCCCGAGTGCGGAATTGGCGACCCCGAAGTGGTGATTTACAGAAGTTACTGTTCCATCCGGAGCGACGGCGCCTAACAGATTATCGATTTGTTCTCCGTTCAGATTGATTTTATTAAATAAGTTATAGGCATCGGCTCTGACCTCAAACACCGCATCCTTGCCCAATATGCGGTTGTTGGGAATACCGAACGCCTTCGTTAGACTCATATCTACATCGTTGTAACCGGGGCCCGTCAGGCTGTTGCGGTGGATACCGGGAACCGGCGGAGGCGCCGTCGCTGGAAAAGCTGGTCCCTGGACATAAGTGGGAGGCTTGAAGAAAGACGTGGCGTTGCCCTTGTAGTTGGGGTTGGTTTGTCCCATAAAAACAGAATTTTTGGCGCTAGTTCCAAAGCCTCCGAAAACACCGGCTGGCCGAAGTTGGCCATATCCACTGCCCTGATAGTAAACGCCCTTTGTGTTGTACACAGGATTAAAGGGGAAGCCGGAATGGAGATTCCAGATGCCGCCGAGCGACCATCCCCCGAGCGCCTTCTCCAATACGGAATTTCCGTGGAAGAACACCGGCTGCCACAACCCAAATAATTTGAACGCGTTGGCAACGTTGTAATCGGAACGGCCGTAGGCTGCCTGGGGATCGAAGGGATACGGATCTTCTTCGTACGGACTGGACCCTTCATCCATCGTCTTTGACCACGTATATTGCGCCTGGGCATCGAACCCGTGAGAAAACGCGTGGCGCAGCGTGGCAATTACTGCGTTGTAATTGCCGCTGGCCCAGTTGGGGTAGTAATCGATGAAATTTGCTTTCGGATTTAAACGCAGTCCTTGTGCCAGAGCGACGACATTGTAATTAAGCTGTGTGAGAAGATGCCGTAATTGATTGCCCTCATATCCCACGGTAAATACTGAGTTATAAGCTAGCTGCTCTTCCACTTGCATCGAATAATGGTAACTTGCGATCGTTTTGGGGTTGGACTGATACCCGGTTACAAAAATTCCGTTGCCGTACTTTACAGGAAAATTGGTGCCGTCATAGCTGGAGATGGCCGCAGGATTTGCCGGATATCCAAACAGGGATGTGGAACTGGTTGCGGTCTGATAGAGAATTCCGTGCCCCGAACATGAAGGATTGGATGTGTACGGGTACGGGCAGAAAAAGTTGGCGTTGATCGCATTCGGCGGATTGCCAACGCCATTCGCGAGGATCGCAATCTCATTCTGGTTATAGTTGATGCCGAATCCGCCGCGGACAACTGTTTTTCCGCCGGAGCCTTTTGGCTGCCAGGAGAACCCGACCTGCGGTCCAAAGTTCGCTTTTTGCGGCTGGTACAAGTGTCCGCCAACGCGGATGTTGAGGTCGTTCAGTGCATTTGCACCTGTTCCCAGCCGTAGTACATCCAGATTGTTCTGCTTGGAATACAGGCCACCGAAATAGGACCAGCGCAGACCAAGATTCAGAGTGAGATTTGGCAGGATGCGATAGTCGTCCTGAATAAATGCAGCGAAAAGATTTATGCGCTGGTCCTGCCGGTTCGCAAACGGAACTCCCGTTGCCGCATCGAACTGGCCGCTTTCTTGAAATGGTGCGTCGTTGGCAAAGTCCCAGAGGTTATTGAAGTTGTAGCCGGGCCGCGCGGAGTAGGTTGGATTATTCAGATAATAGAGCCGAGTGACTTCGCCACCCATCTTGATATTTTGTGTGCTCAACGTTTTGGTCAGGATGTCGTTATAGTCATAGGTCCACTGATCGAAGTTTGAGGGTCCTGGCGGACCGAAAAAAGAAAATCCACCGTTAAGATCATACCCAGTGATATTGCCCTGGGGAAATCCGAAAGGAGCCTGCGGATTCGAAGCTACTTCGTTCCATCGCCAGCCAGCGGCGTTGGCCCGCGCCTGATTCAGAAGAGTCGGCGAGAAGGTATGGTTCCATATCAGAGAAAAGGCATCGTTGATCTGGTCATGATGCCAAAGATTGGCTGTGCGGTTGGGCCCGTTGTAGAACGTCTGAGAGATGGGCACCCAATATATAGTGAAGGTCACGTGATCGTTCTGCGTGGGCAGAACATCCAGGCGTCCGTTGTACTGCGCCTGCGATACGTTCGTTGGATCCTCCACGTTGTAATACGCCAGGTCAGGGACACCGTCCAGACCGCCTCCGACGCCAGGCGTGCTGGTGTTATTGCCATAAGTCAAGTCCTGCGTTCCCAGGCCCGATTTTAGCGGCGACCCGACGTCGAGTCCCTGAGAGGTTGTGTTGCAGTTGACGCCTTCCGACAGCCCAATCTGGCTGCAATTTTCTGGAACCAATGCAGTCGTGGAGGGCTTCTCTCCGGGAAAACCAAGATATTTGGAGGCAACGCTTCCCGCGGGCGCTGCCGCGCTGTCAAACTGCGGGGTCTCGAACCATTCCTGGGAGGTTATCAGTCCGGTCAACGGGCTGGTCTCATAGTTAAAGAAGGCGAAAATCCTGTTTTTCCAGATCGGACCGCCGAGGCTGCCACCATAGTTGTTGAAACGTGAGTCGTTGCGGTTGACTCCTTTCTTGCCTGGGGTGCTATCCGGCGTGATTCCCGGTCGATAGCCATTGAAGCGTTGATAGGCGTTGAGTCCGGGCCGCGAAGCCTTAAAGAAGGCGCTGCCGTGCAGTTGGTTCGTTCCGGACTTGGAGATGACCTGAATCTGCGCCCCAGTGAAACGCCCGTTCTCAGCGTCATAACTATTGGTGACCACCGTTACATCCTGGACAGAATCCTCGCTGGGCGTGATGACGGATGCTCCACCCCACACCGCGCTCACCGTGCTGATGCCATCAATCGAGATGGCATTAGTGTCCGTCTGGCCGCCGATCGATTGGTCCTGGACCTGATTCTCTGTTTGAAAGATGCCGGCCGAGCTCGCGGAGGAGCCGCCCGGCCCTGCATTACCGGGGAGGTTATTCGTTCCGCCACCCGCGCCCTGGGAGCCGTCGCCAAACGTTCCGGGCGCGAGCTGCGCCAACTGAAAAACATCTCTGTTAAACGACGGCAGGTGCTGAATCTGATTGCTCGAGATCGTCCCGCTCAGCGTGGCGGTTTCGGTATTCAGCAGATTGGCCTGCGCACCATTCACCGTCACCGTCTGAGTCGCCTGTCCCGGCTGAAGGGTTACGTTGATGCCGTTCGCCTGCTCCGGCGTAAGGTGAATATTGCTGAGCGTCTTTTTCTGAAAGCCGCTGGCAGCCACTGTCATTTCGAAGTCATCCGGGGGTAGTGCGTTGAACGTGTAGACACCCGCGCCGCTGGTAGTGGCCGTCACAGTATGGTTGGTGCTGGTGTCGTGCAGCGTAACAGTTGCCCCTGGAATAACCGCGCCGGTCGGGTCGGCGACCGTTCCCTGGATGGACGCGCGGAACTGAGCGTGAGCCGGAACACCTGCCAGAAACAGCACCAGCAAGGCTACCTGCGCGGATGCGATGCATGAAAAGCTACGCCACACCATAAGGACCGCGGAGCGATTACGCGGATTTATCGGATGCATGACTGTCCCCCAGACAATAGCGGGTAGTTTCAAACTTCACTGCGATGGTTCGCCGAAGATCCTGATGGTGAAGTTTTCAACCGATAATTCTGCTACCCGCGGCATAAATGGTCAAGCACTCGAACCCCTGCTGACTTTCACCGGCGGCGTCTCGCCTAACGGAAAGTGGAGAACCGTGCGTCAATTCTCTGGATGACCGCGAACACGGCAACGTTGCTCGACAGGTATCCGTTTTGCCACGCCTGCGATACTGGATGCATTCCCCGGGAGGTGCGCGAGCTGCGTCTCCACTGCTGAGAGGATTGCCATGAGTTTAGTGGTGCGGGCGGAGAGCCTGCTGACACCATTTTCAGAGATTCATCAACCGCAGGTAACGATCGACAATCGTACCATCACGGCCATTGCCTCACGCGGCGCGCTAGATGAGCCGCACCATGCCGACCATCTGGACTTTCCCGGAGCCATGCTGGCGCCGGCCTATCTGGACATTCACACGCACGGAGCGGCCGGGCATGACGTGATGGATGCCGACGATGCTTCCTTTGACGCCATTGGAGCCTTTCTCGCAGCCCGCGGCGTCGGCGCCTACCTGCCCACAACAGTCACCGCACCAACCGACCGCATCCTGCGCTCGCTGGAAGCGATTGCCGGCCAGATTGAGCGCGCTGAATCGAATCCGCAGGCTTGCGCCGGCGCGCACCCTCTCGGCATCCATCTGGAGGGCCCGTTTCTTTCGCACAGCAAGCGCGGCGTCCATCCGCCGGATAATCTGTGCGAGCTGTCGACAGATCTGCTGGACCGCTTCTGGCAGGCGGCGCGCGGCCGCATCGCTCTGCTGACCATGGCGCCGGAGCTGCCAGGATCGCTTGAATTTATTCAGGCGGCTACGCAGCGCGGCATCCGCATCAGCCTGGGACACAGCAACGCCGACACGGCGGATGCACTGGCAGCAATCGCCGCGGGAGCCACCAGCGCGACGCACACATTCAATGCCATGCGCGTGCTCGATCATCGCGATCCAGGCCTGCTGGGCGTAGTGCTGGACGACCGCAAGCTGTACGCCGAGCTGATCTGCGATGGCATCCACGTGGACCCGCTGCTGGTGCGCCTGTTTCAGCGTGCCAAGGGTCCCGATCACGGCATTCTGATTACGGATTCCATCAGCGCCACGGGTATGCCGGATGGCACCTATCGTCTGGGCAATATGAACGTGCAGGTGGCCAATGGACGCTGCATGTATCAGGGCAGCCTGGCGGGCAGCGTGCTGACCATGGATCGGGCGGTGCGGAACTTTGCGCAGTTTACGCAGAGCCACTGGAGCAGCGCCGTTCGCTATGCAACATCAAACCCCGCCCGCATGATGGGCCTGAGCCATGCCTATGGGGAGCTGGCTGCAGGCCGGCCGGCCAATCTCGTTGTCCTTTCGCAGGAAGGAAACATTCTCGCGACCATGCTGGACGGCCGCGTTATCTATCGTGCGTGAGCGATGCGTGGCGGGCGCGCCATAACGCGCCGGTCACCGCATCGGCGGGCTGTGTTGCCAGCGTGGCGCCGGGCATCTCCTGCAGAATTGCGGCTCGCATGGCTTCCCACACCCTCGGAACGCGAGCGAGCACACTGCCGACAAACGCAAAAGAAGGCGCCAGTTTTCCAGCTGCGGCGGAACCCGCTGCGCGGTGCGCGGCCAGCATGGAATACTCCGCCAGCTTCTGTCCGGCATCGTTGAGAATCTGCTGCGCGCGCCCATCGCCCTGAGCCGCGCAAGCTGCTACCACGGGCGATAGCATCGGATAATCCGCCGGCGGCGACTGGTTGGAGAGATCCACGAGCCCCGTAAGATCTGCCTGCTTCCAGGCCTTCAGTACCGCATCCAGCAAGAGCGTTGTTTCGCCGCGGTCCACAGCGTCAAAGATGGACCGCACTGCCTGCTGTCCAATCCACATGCCGGAGCCTTCATTGGCCAGAATGCCCCAGCCGCCCACGCGGACCAGCGAGCCGTCTTCCCCACGCGCAATAAAGTTGGAGCCGGTGCCAGCGATGGCCAGCACTCCGGGACCACCGGCAAAGGCCCCGTCGAGTGCCGTCTCCTCATCGCCGGTGATGAGAATTTGCCCGGAGACGCGCGTCTGCAGCGCCGACCTGACCCATGCCGCAACGCGCGGCACCGTCACGCCAGAGACACCTGCGCATGTGGCACTAATCGCGCTGAGGGCCACGCCGGCGCCATCCGCCACCTGTCGGAGCAGATCGTCCAGCGTTCGCTCCGCCTGAGCGG
>JAJXUS010000118.1 GCA_021782675.1 Acidobacteriota bacterium | reverse complement strand
TTGAATGCGTTCTGAACAACGACATTGTGGGTGGCAATACCACCCCCGGCGACACGTTGCAGGACAAGCACGTTGTGCGCGTATTCTCAGAGGGCATTCCCGCCACAGCGACTGACATGCAGCTCCGCATGATCCGCATGCTGGGCGGGGAGAGCGACTCACCCTCCCGGGAACTGGCGCGGGAGATTCTTGGCGTTGCGCGAACATACTTCAATACCGGGAACTCTGGAACTCCCGCGTTCCGCCCTGTGCTCGAGTTCCGGCTGGACCGTTACCTGCGCGGAGGCGACCACTACTCCTTCAACCTGCAGGGCTTTCCTGCCGTCCGGTTTACGGAGTGGCGCGAAGACTTTAACCATCAGCACCAGAATGTTCGCGTCGAAAACGGGGTGCAGTTCGGAGACCTGCCGCGTTTTGTTGATTTTCATTACACGGCGCGGGTCGCGCGGCTGAACGCAGCCACACTGGCGACGCTTGCGTCTGCGCCCGGCACTCCGCCCAACGCTCGTATCATCGCGCAGAAACTGGACAACAACACGGAGCTGGCATGGGATGCGCCGGCCGGCGCACCATCGAGCACGACGTACCAGATCGTCTGGCGCGATACAGCGGCGCCAGATTGGCAGTTCTACCACTCCACCGGAACAGCAACGCACACTACCATCCCGGTATCGAAAGACAATGTCATCTTTGGTATTCGCGCGGTGAATGCTGCTGGGCAACGAAGCCCGGCAGCGTTTCCTTTTCCTGAGCGTTTTCATACGCCCCCGCTCCCAAAGAAATAGGGTCACAATCCCCCTTGGCAATCGACAACCCGGCGAGTGAACCGGGAGGTATTTCTAATTTTTTGGAGGACCGATGCAGCCGATCCGTAAGGCATTCCTATATTCGCTTCTGACAGGATTTATGATCCTGGCGGGCCTGACGACTTCGCTCGCGCAATCAACTGGCACCCTGCAGGGCACCGTGACTGACAAGACCGGCGCCGTTGTTGCCGGCGCGCAGGTGGTAGCCACGCAGGTCCAGACCGGAACGTCCCGTACCGTTGTTACTGACAGCGCCGGTAACTACTCGATTCCCGCCCTGCAACCGGGAACATATCGCCTGGCGGTAACAGCCGCCGGGATGCAGACGACTACGCTTCAGAACATCGTGTTGTCCGTTGACTCTACCGAGCGTGTGGACGCCACGCTTGGCCTGGCGGCGGCCAGCCAGACTGTTACCGTAAGCGGCGCTGTCCAGCAGATGAACAGCTCCACGATGACCGTGGGCCAGGTCATTGGCTCGCGTACGGTGCAGCAGATTCCCCTGAACGGACGGCACTTTCTGGATCTTGGAGAGCTGATTCCCGGGTCTGTCACAGCACCGCAGAGCGGTTTTTTGACCGCGCCGCTACAGGGGCTGGGCGCAGAGTCGTTCGATACCGCCGGCAACCGCGAAGATACCGTCAACTTCATGATTAATGGCATCAACCTGAACGATATGGTGCAGAACCAGATCACGTTTCAGCCGACCATTGCGACGGTGAGCGAGTTCAAGGTCGACAATTCCAGCCTCAGTGCGGAGTATGGCCGGAACTCCGGCGCGGTGGTGAACGTTGCGACCCGGTCCGGCACGAACGAGTTCCACGGCGAAGCCTTCGACTACATACGGAACAACGACGTGGATGCGCGCAACTACTTCAATCCGCATCCGATTCCGATGTCGACCTTTAAGCGGAACAATCCCGGCGCCGATCTTGGCGGCCCGGTCTGGATTCCGCGCATTTACGACGGTCGTAATAAGACGTTCTTCTTCGTGAGTTATGAAGGCCTGCTGCAGTCGCAGGGCCTCACCATCAACAGCGGTGTTCCGACCAATGCGCAGCGCGCGCAGGCAAGTGACCCCATCATCCAAAAGCTGCTCACACTGGTTCCGCAGGCGAATGATGCTACGGGCGGCCGCTTTCTTGGATCCGCCAGTTCGCCCGTTACCGTTGAGCAGTTCACCGGCGACCTGCTTCACAATCTGGGATCGAATGATCAGCTCCACCTTTACTACGCCTGGCAGCAGGACAAGCGGAACGAACCGACCCTCCCCGGCGAAACAATTCCGAATTTTGGCGATCATCGGACAGCACACCGTCAGATCGGAACCATCGTTGAGACGCATGTCTTCTCCTCAAACGTTGTCAATGAGGCGCGGTTGGGCTTCAATCGCATTGCCATCAGCTTCGATCCAAACTTTGTCGCAAACCCGGCGAGTTACGGAATCAACAATGGCATTCTTTCGAGCATTGGATTGCCGCAGATTACGGTCAGCGACATTGCGCTGAATTTTGGCGGCCCGGCCGGTGAACCGCAAGGCCGCTTCGACACTACCTTGGTTTTGTCCGACAACGTCAACTGGCTGCGCGGCAATAACACGTTTAACTTCGGCGGTGAGTATCGCCGCTTTATCAACGACAACTTTAACCAGGACACCAGCACGTTTTTCTTCCCGACAACCGCAAGCTTCCTCGCGGACCAGTCAACGCAGTTCAGTGTCACACCACAGGACGTGGTCAGCCGCATCTTTGTAAACTCGGCTGGGATTTACGGGCAGGACGTCTACCGGCTCAACTCCCGGATGTCCATTCAGCTGGGCCTGCGCTTCGACTGGGACGGAACCCCTACAGAAGGCGAGAATCGTTTTGTGGGCTTCGATCCGGCGTCGGTCTCACTCATTCGTGTCGGATCTCCCGGTTATAACCACGTGTTCCATGAAAACTACACCTTCAACCCGCGTGCCGGGTTCATCTGGGATGTGACGGGAACCGGCCGTACGATCGCCCGCGCTGGCTTTACGCTGCAGAACGACCAGCCAATCACCAACCTGGTCACGGGCCTTGCCAGCAATCCTCCTTTTGCGACGCCCGTCTTCTACACGCCGACGCCCGCCACTCCTTTTGTGAGCTTCGCGGATGCTTTTAATGCTGCGAAGTCACTGCCCACGCTCGCGCCGACCAATGTTGCCCGCAACTTCAGTGATGCGTATGTCGAGTCCTACAACTTCAACCTGCAGCAGCAACTGCCCTGGGGCCTGGTCTCACAGCTGGCCTATGTTGGCAGCCATTCTGTGCATCTTCGCCTGGCGCTGAACCAGAACCAGCCGATAGCGGGCGCGCGTCCCTATCCTGCGCTGTCACCCACCAGCCCGTACGATCCATCGAAAGGGCTCGGGAATATCACGGAATATGACAGCATTGGTTCGGCGCACTACAACGCACTCTGGGCGACGCTTACCCGCCGTTTTGAAAATGGTTTGGAGTTCAATACTTCCTACACCTGGTCCAAATCTACGGATTTGAACTCGTTGAGCTCGCAAGGGATCATCCTGCAGAACAGCTACGATCCTGCCAGCAACTACGGACCGTCGGACTTCGATGCGCGCAATCGGTGGGTCTTCAGCGGGATCTATGCCTTCCCGTACGGCCACAACATGCTGACCAAGGGATGGCAGACCTCCGCAATCGTGCAACTGCAGAGCGGCAATCCATTGACGGTGGAGACCACCTCCGCACTGAACGGTGTCATCGGTACCATCCGTCCAGATCTTCTGGGCACCGTCCACACCGAAAAAGTGCGGCTGGGAAGCGGCGCCGTGCAGTATTTGCCGCAGGCCATCTGCTATTCGCCAACCGCAGGTTGCTTGTTCTCAAGCAACGGCCAGCACTTCGGCGACCTGCACCGGAACTCAATCTACGGCCCTGGCTTTGAGGACGTGGACTTCTCGCTACAAAAGGACACAAGCTTTCGGCGAGTAATCCTTGAGGTCCGCGCCGATGCCTTCAACCTGCTCAACCATCCGAACTTTGGCCAACCCATCAGCACGTTCTCAATCGGTAAAGGTACGGTAACGGCCGGGAACTTTGGCCGGATTGTGAACACGCGCTTCCCCGTAGGTGACGTTGGCTCATCCCGGCAGCTACAACTGGCGGGCCGCATCAAGTTCTAATCACGGTTGGAATGAGAAAGCCCGGACGGTCATCCGTCCGGGCCTTTTTGTTGAGCCGCTGCTGTTTCTGTGTCTCGCTTCCGCAGCTTCCTGCCGCAAGGGGTCAGTCCATGGGCAGCGCAGGGAGTCTCCAAGATACCCCTCTACGCCAGCACGGCCGCTCTCTCGCTGCGGACTGCCGGTGTTGGCGCGCCACTGCGTACGATGTATTCAATCAGGGGTCGAACATTGGCCGCTTCCGCCAGAAATGCGTCGTGCCCGTGGGTGGAGTGAATCTCGATGTAGTTACATACCGCGCCTGCGTCCTGAATTTTTTCCGCGAGACCGCGCACATCCTCCGGTGGAAAGAGCCAGTCCGAAGAGATTCCCGCGAGCAGCACTCGTGCCTGGATGCGTTCAAGAGCGATTTTTTCGCTCACGTAGCCGTGAGCCAGATCGAAATTATCCATGGCGCGCGTGATGGTCAGATAACTGTTGGCATCGAAGCGGTCAGTAAAAATGCGGCCCTGGTACTCGAGATACCCGGCGACGTCATATTTGCTTTCGGCATCAGTCCGGGGATCACCTCCGGCGCGGTCTGGCTTGCGCGCAAATCGCTCATCAAACAGCGCGGGCGATTTATAACTGCAGGTCGCGATGCCACGCGCCAGTGCCAGGCCTCGCTTTGGCGGCTCAGAAGCGGCGTAGTCGCCTCCCTTCCATGCCGGGTCCAGCCGGATGGCGTCGCGCTGCAGATGGTTCAACGCCAGCCCCATCGCAGGAAGCGGAGCGGCGCCGACAGCGAAGCAGCCGGCGACGCGCTCGGGATAGTCGATCGCCCATTGCAGCGCCTGCATGCCGCCAATCGAGCCGCCCAGCACCGCACGCAGTTGCGTGATGCCAAGCGATTCAATCAGCTCTGCCTGAGCACGCACAATGTCGCGAATGCTGACGACCGGGAAGTCTGCACCATAGGATCTTCCCGTCCAGGGATCGATGGAAGATGGGCCTGTCGACCCGTAGCACGAGCCCAGTATGTTTATCCCAATGACGCAATGCGTCTTGAGATCGAGCGGATGCCCATCCCGGAAAAGGTCGGGCCACCAATCGGCGACGCGGGCCGACCCCGTCAGCGCATGACAGACCAGGATTGCGTTGTCGCGCTGCTCGTTCAACGTGCCATAAATGGCATAGTGCAGCGAGGCCGTGGCCAGCTCTACGCCAGATTCCAGCGCGAAGGCGCGGCCACCGTTCAGGGCAAAGTCACCCTCGCGCAGAGGTTCAAGCGATGCAATTTTCATTGGATACTCCCTATGCAAGGACCGGTTCGGGTTTGCCGGCAGGAGATTTGATAAGGGCATTTTCAAGATCGGCAAGAATATCGTTGATATCTTCAATGCCGATGGAAAGCCGGATGAGGTTGGGTGTGACTCCAGTCGATTGCTGCTCCTCGCTTGTCAACTGCTGATGCGTCGTTGAAGCGGGATGGATCACCAGCGACTTCGCATCGCCGATATTTGCCAGCAGGCTGAAGAGCTGCAGAGAATTCTGGAACTGCTTACCGGCCTCGTATCCGCCGCGAATACCGAAGGCCACGATTGCACCGGCGCCGTTTGGGAGATACTTCCTCGCGCGGGCAGCATATTTGCTGCTGCTCAGGCCAGGGTAGTTCACCCATTCAACAGCCGGGTGACTTTCCAGAAACTTTGCAACCGCCAGCGCGTTTTCCGCATGACGCGGCACGCGCAGATGTACGGTCTCAATACCCTGCAAAATCAGAAAAGCGTTGAAGGGGGAAAGACAGGCGCCGGTATCGCGCAGCCCCTGGATACGGGCCTTGAGGATGAACGCAAGATTCCCAAAGGAGCCGGTGTAAGACAGACCGTGGTAGGAGGGGTCCGGTTCAACAAAGTCGCGGAAGCGGCCGGATTTTGCCCAGTCGAATTTCCCGCTGTCGACAATGACGCCGGCGATGCTGTTGCCGTGTCCGCCCAGAAACTTGGTTGCCGAATGGAGGACGATGTCTGCGCCCCAGCGAATGGGATTGCACAAAATCGGAGAGGGGACCGTGTTGTCGACGATGAGCGGCAGGCCGTTTTCATGCGCAATGGCCGCGAATTGTTCGAGATCGACAACATCCAGCTTGGGATTGCCCAATGACTCCGTATAAATGGCCTTTGTCTTGCCGTTGATCGCCTTGCGCAGTCCGTCAAAGTCATCTGCATCCACAAACCGTGTGGTGATGCCGAGCCTCGGCAGCGTGTAATGGAACAGGTTGTAGGTGCCGCCATAAAGCGAGGTGGTTGACACAATTTCATCGCCCGCACTGGCCAGCGTGAGGATCGCAAGCGTCTCGGCTGCCTGACCGGAGGCTGTGGCCAGCGCCGCGGCGCCGCCTTCGAGTGCTGCCACGCGCTTTTCCAGCACATCGGTCGTTGGGTTCATAAGCCGCGTATAGATATTGCCAAACTGCTGGAGGCCGAACAGGGCGGCGGCGTGATCGGCGTTCTCGAACACGTAAGAAGTCGTCTGATAGATCGGTACCGCTCGTGAGCCGGTAGCTGAATCGGCAGTTTGCCCGGCGTGGACGGAAAGCGTGGCGGGCCGTTAGTTGTAAGTTGCGTCTGACATTGCAA
>JAJXUS010000117.1 GCA_021782675.1 Acidobacteriota bacterium | reverse complement strand
AAGCGGGCGAACAGTGAGGCCGAGCAGGCGCCGTCAAAACATTTGTCGTGATAAAAGACGCGCACGTGCACTTCGTCGGCCGCTCCCTTTCAAAAAACCCGCATCGGGGTGAATTCTTTAGGATGGCCGGGCAAACGGGATGTGTCAAGTTGCGTGCGGATAGCTTCAGTGTTTCGCCGGGCAAGTCACGGTGTAAGCTAGGGCCAAACGTTATGACGACTCAGCTGCAGCTCCTTCCAAAAGCCTCTCCCCCACACCGGTTCCCATCCAATGGCCTCACTACGGTGGAACTTTGCGCCGGTGGCGGCGGACAGGCTCTTGGATACCACCAGGCAGGATTCTCCCATGCGGCGCTGGTTGAGCTGAATCCCCACGCATGTAACACGCTGCGATTGAATCAGCCTGAATGGAATGTGATTGAAGAAGACTTGGCAGCTTTTGACGGCCGGCCGTTTCGCGGAGTGGATTTAATTACAGCTGGTCTTCCCTGCCCACCATTCTCCGTAGCCGGAAAGCAGCTCGGGAAGAATGACGAGCGCAACCTGTTTCCTGAAGCAATCCGTCTCGTGGACGAAATCCGTCCACGCGCTGTAATGATCGAGAACGTGCGCGGCATCCTGGACGCGGTATTCGAGGATTATCGCCAATTCGTCGGAACAGAACTTGGCAAGCTCGGCTATGAGTCAGCATGGCGCCTGATGAATGCCTCCGACTTTGGCGTTCCTCAGCTGCGGCCGAGAGTAGTTTTTGTTGCCGTGCAACGCCATCTCCGGGAGCATTTCGTCTGGCCGGCGCCGCTTCCGGAGCCTCCTGATCCTGTAGGTAAGGTTTTGCTGGATCTCATGGAATCCAAGGGCTGGAAGGGAGCCAAGGCGTGGGCAAAACAAGCCAACGAAATTGCTCCTACGATTGTCGGCGGCTCTCATAAACACGGAGGACCCGACCTGGGCCCGACACGAGCACGGAAGGCCTGGGCATCCCTGGGCGTGGACGGAAGCTGTATTGCTGACGAACCACCCGATGACGGCTTCTGCGGAATGCCGCGCCTGACGGTCCGTATGGTTGCGCGGCTTCAGGGATTCCCTGACGACTGGTTGTTCTCAGGCCGCAAAACACAAGCCTACCGTCAGGTCGGGAACGCTTTTCCTCCTCCTGTCGCGCGGGCAGTTGCTGACAGTTTGTACCGGTGTCTCAAGCATGCAAATTCCGTGAAGGCGGTTGGCTAGCTGGAAAAATCGGATATGAGAAATCGTAGTCAGGGAGCCCGATCCAAACTTCGCGAATACCTTTTGAGAAATGTCGGACGAGTTTTTGAGACTGAAGAATTGCGTCAGGCCGCAGGGAACAAAACCGAATGGGCACGCCGTATACGGGAACTGCGCACCGAGGAGGGCTATAAAATCCTCACGCACAATGACCGGAGCGATCTGAAGCCGGGCCAGTATCTTCTGGAAGATCCTAAGCCGCAACCAGCGTTCGCCCGCGGAGTTTCCAAGGAAGTACGGGCCTATGTCCTGGACAGGAATGGCTTCACTTGCCAGATGTGTGGCGCTCCTGCTGGTGAAACCCACCCCTATGATGCGGCCCGGAAAACCCGATTGCAGATCGGCCACATCATCGACAAATCAATGGGCGGTTCGGATGATCCGGAAAATCTTCGTGCAATCTGTTCCGTATGCAATGAAGGGGCGAGAAATCTGACGCTCGACCGTCCCTCGCAACGCAAGCTGCTCATCCAAATCCGGCGTGCTACTGGCGAGGATCAGCTGGCTGTACTCCGCTGGCTCGCCTCCAAATTTCCGCAGCAAATAGTGCGCTTTGCGGCCGACGCGCCGAAGAAGAATCCGGCGAAATGACGGACAAAATCCCGGCCGCGCAACGATCCGCAAATATGTTGCGGATTCGCAGCCAGAACACGTTACCGGAAATTGCAGTCCGGCGATTAATCTTCAGCATGGGGTTCCGATACCGTCTGCATGTTTCTAATCTTCCCGGAAAACCGGATATTGTTTTGCCGCGGCATCGATGCATTATTCAGGTGCACGGGTGCTTCTGGCATCAGCATCGCGGATGTATCGATGGCCGGGTGCCGGCCAGCCGTCAATCGTATTGGGGCCCGAAATTGGCCCGGAATGTGGAACGGGATGCTCAGGTAGTGCGGGCTCTTCGCCGGTTAGGCTGGCGTGTGATCACTGTGTGGGAATGCGAAACGGCCGACCATGCGAAACTGGCGCGACGGTTACGAAAAATCCTCCTGCAGGCTGGCGGGGATTAATGTCCTCAACGGTGAATCCCTGTCAACACTACGGCATCCTATAGCCACGAAACCATCCTTGGGAGGCACGCCATGTCCATCCGGCCCGTCAAGCAGCTCATCACCGCGAAACCCACCCGTGAAGGTGCCGGTGTGCATCTGCGGCGCGCCTTTGGATTCGGCAAAACGGCGGAGTTCGATCCGTTTCTTCTGCTCGATGATTTTCGCAACGACATTCCCGAGGACTATCTCGCCGGATTTCCCTGGCATCCGCACCGCGGCATTGAAACCATCACCTACGTGCTGGCGGGTACGGTTGAGCACGGCGACAGCCTCGGCAATCGCGGAGCCATCGGCGCCGGCGACGTGCAGTGGATGACCGCCGGCAGCGGCATCATTCACCAGGAGATGCCAAAGGGTGACGCCACCGGCCGCATGCACGGCTTTCAGCTATGGGGCAATCTGCCATCATCCATGAAGATGACTACGCCGCGATATCAGGAGGTCAAATCCGGGGAAATTCCAGACGCTACCGACGATGACGGAACCCACGTACGCGTGGTCGCGGGCGAGTTTTGGGGTAAGAAGGGCCCAGTCGAGGGCGTCGCCGCCGATCCCATTTACCTGGATGTTTCTGTGCCTCCCGGCAAGCGCAAAACTCTGCCTGTAGAGACGGTCCGCAACGCATTTGCCTACGTCTTTGCCGGCTCCGGCAAGTTCTGCAATGCCAGCGAACCACTGGCTGTGCCGACCGAGCCTGCACGCTGGTTTGATACCGCGCCGCCGGCCGACGTGGAAAACCGCTCGCTGGTCCTGTTCGACAGTGGCGATTCGGTCAGCGTGCAGGCCGGCGATGATGGCATCCGCTTTCTGCTGGTCTCGGGCAAGCCGCTCGAGCAACCCGTCGCCTGGTACGGGCCCATTGTCATGAACACGCAGCAGGAGCTGCAGCAGGCCTTTCAGGAGCTGCGCGAAGGGACATTCCTGAAAACCGGGCGCTAGATATTCCACGATCAATTTCAGCCGCATAGGCCCCTCACCCGCGTAGGATAGGAGCGAGTTCTGCATCCTGCGTGTTGAGGAGCCTATGGAAACCCAGCAGCCCGCGCCACTTCCATCCCCGGAATTTTCGTCAGGAAGCCCCGCAAAACACCAATCTACGATCTTCTTCGGCCCCGATGGACTGCGCGCGGGCTGGAGTATTCTGCTGTTCGTCGCCATCGTTGCTGCGCTGGCCGTACCGTTCCAGTTGCTCGTCCACGTCATCATGGTGCACCGGCATATTGCTCCGCCGGCCAAAGGAGCCGAGTTGCGACCCGCCATCTTCATCCTGAGCGAAGGCGTGACGCTGCTGATTGTTCTGGTCGCCACGGCCCTGATGGGCAAGGTTGAAGGGCACGGCTTCACGTTCTACGGCCTCGCCGGCGCCGGCCGGGTGCGGCAGTTTTTCATCGGCCTGCTGTGTGGATTTGCGTTCCTCTCCCTGCTGGTGGAGATTCTTCGCGCCACCCATCACCTGACGCTGACACCGTCGCCACTGCCTGCTGCCACCGCAATTGAATATGCGCTGGCCTGGGGTATTTGCTTTCTTCTTGTCGGCCTGCTGGAGGAGCTTCTGCTGCGAGGGTACTTGCTCTTCACGCTGGCGCGCGGCATCCGCTTCTGGCCGGCGGCCGTCATCCTGGCGCTTGCCTTTGGCGGCATTCATCGTGGCAATCCGGGCGAAAGCCCCATCGGCCTGCTCTCGGCTGCGCTGATCGCGCTGGTCTTTTCGTTAAGCCTGTGGCGGCTGGGCCATTTATGGTGGGCCATTGGCTTCCACGCAGCGTGGGACTGGTCGCAGTCCTATCTGTATGGCACGCCCGATAGCGGGCTGGTCTCCGCCGGACGGCTGATGACAGCGCACCCGTCGGGGCCGATCCTCATCAGCGGCGGGGCAACCGGCCCGGAGGGGAGCGTCTGGGTTTTGCTGATTATCCTTCTGGCGACGCTTTTTGTTTGGCGGACGCAACCGAACCGGGGAATCCGTCTGGCGCATGAATCGAACGCCGGGGCCAGGAGCATCTAAAGCCCATCGGAGGAAATATGTCAAAGGTAGCTCTGCAGGTCACGCTGGAAGCGCGGCCTGGAAAAGAAAAAGAAGTGGAACAGTTTTTGCGGGAAGGCGTGAACATCGCCCGCGGCGAGCAAGGAACGCGATCGTGGTTTGCTCTGCGTTTCGGGCCGCGCAAGTTCGGCATCTTCGACACATTCGATGATGAGACCGGGCGCCAGGCGCACGTAGGCGGCGAACTAGCCAAGGCACTGTTCGCTCGCGCTGAAGAGCTGTTCAGCACTGCGCCACAGATCGAGCAGATCGATATTCTCGCCGAAAAGCATTCCTGAGCTAGCAGATCAGGCGGAAGTCGTCCTTCCGCCTGAGTTCGCCACGTCTTCCTGCGCAATCAGGTCGGCGACCCGTCGCTGAATGGCGTCGCGGATTCCACGTACCTTCTCCAGCGGCAAACCTTTGGGATCGGGCAGCACCCAGTCCTCGCGCCGCAGGCCGGGGACATAGGGGCACTGCTCCCCACAGCCCATGGTGACCAGCAGAGAGGCATCTTGAACAAGCGCATCTGTCAGTTTCTGTGGCGTTGCTTGCCTGAGATCAATGCCCACCTCTCGCATGATGGCCAGCACCTCACGATGAACCTGTGCAGCCGGGCGCGTTCCGGCTGAAACAGCATGGGCCTTCGCGGGATCTGCCATCTGGTTAAAAAATGCAGCCGCCATCTGCGAACGTCCGGCGTTATGCACGCAGGCGAAGATGACTCTCAGCATCGGCAACCTCCGGCGCAGGCCGTTGCCGCCTCTGCCCCGGATGCTGGCTTCAGCGCGAAGACTTTGATGCTGGCCGCCGCCTGATTGACGTCATAGGACGCCAGCAACTGCGCCAGATCGGCGTGCAAGGAATCCTCGCCGGGGACAGGACCGCAGCAGCTAGACTCTCCCATGGCGGGTGAGCAGCAGCCGGACTGGCTTTTCACCTTCGCATAGGTATTCAAATCTGAACCGCTCTCGATGATTGTGACTTGCTCAAAACCAGCAGCGCGGAGACCCGCTCGATACTCCTCGAACGAGAGCGCACCGGCGATGCAACCGACGTACGCTGCCAGGCTGGAAGCAATGGCCGGAGGCAGATCCTGTTTGCGGGCAATATCGCTGATGGCGAGACGGCCTCCAGGCTTGAGGACGCGGAATATTTCGCGAAACACGGCCGATTTGTCAGGAGCCAGATTGATCACGCAGTTGGAGATGACACAGTCGGCGGAGGCGTCCGGCAAGGGCAGATTGTCGATGGAAGCCTGATAAAACGCCACGTTGCTATAGCCACCGGTAGCGGCATTCGCCCGCGCGCGGTCGATCATCGCCGGCGTCATATCGATGCCGATCGCTTTGCCACCCGGACCTACTTTCTGCGCAGCGAGAAAGACATCCAGGCCGCCGCCGGATCCCAGATCGACGATCACTTCCCCCGGCCGCAGATTGGCAGTCGCCAGCGGGTTGCCGCACGACAACCCCATATTGGCTTCCGCCGGAATCGAGGCCAGCTCATCGGCAGAATAGCCAAACGCCTCTGCTACCGCCTTCACCCCAGCGTCGCGGCTGGATAGCGTGCTGCTCGCCGCGGCCCCGTATTTTTGCTGCACTCGATCGATGATTTGCTCTGGCATCTGAAGCCTCCTCGATTACACATCTGCATACACGAATCTATCCCTTGCATACATATTCGTCAAGGCGTATATATTTAAGTATGCCTCGACAGGGATCGACGAATCTTCTACGGCTCTTTCGGGCGCTGGCGGACCCTACGCGCCTGCGCCTTTTGAACCTGATGGCCGATCAGGAAGTGTGTGTCTGCTACCTGGTGGAGATTCTTGGACTGCCGCAGCCAAAAATTTCCCGCCATCTGGCCTATCTGCGCGCTGCCGGGCTGGTGGACGCCCGCCGCGACGGGAAGTGGATGCACTACAAAATTGCGGCGCTGACTGATTCCGGCGCCGAACAGATTCTGCGATTGACCCTCGATCAATTCCACGAAGATCGCGCGATGCAAGCCGACGTTGCGCGCCTCAACCGCGCATGCTGCGCTCCCACGCGATACGGACTGGGCGGCGCGCCGCTGCCGCAAACAATCCCGGCCGCATGCTGCGAGGTCCGATGATGGCGACTGTATCCGCAGGCAGACCGTGTTCCCCAGCAGCCGGACGGAAGCAGCTATCGTTTCTCGATCGCTATCTGACGCTCTGGATCTGTCTTTCGATGGCGATGTGCTTCGCCATCGTACATCTCGAACCGCTCGCTGCCACCTTCTTCGACAGGATACAACGCGGCACCACCAACA
>JAJXUS010000116.1 GCA_021782675.1 Acidobacteriota bacterium | reverse complement strand
CGGCGGTCGACCCCGCGTCGAGCAGCGCACCGGCCGCGAGCGGACCCGCGATCTGCCCGATGTCACCGGCCATCTGGTACCCGGCCAGTGCCGGCCCGCCGCGGCGTCCGATCGCGTCGCCGACGCTCGCCTGCGCCGAGGTCGAGGCGAACGACGCGCCGACCCCGTACAGGCAGAGGACGACGACCAGCACCGTGTACGAGCCGGGGTGGATGAAGAACAGCCCCAGCAGCGCGGTCGCCGCGGAGCCGATGAACAGCGCGATCCGGCGTCCGACGCGGTCGGTGACCCAGCCGGATCCGTACAGGGTGAGCGCCTGGGCCCCCGCTGCCGCTGCGAACGCCCACCCCGACCAGGACGCCGGCTTGAGCAGCGTCTCGACGGTTCCAGCCGGAAGCCTGGCAAAAGCCTCGTCGGTCGGTGCGAAGACCGTAAACGGGCCCGGACCCTGCAGGGTTTCGACCAGACCGGCCGCTTTCACCGCGGCGACCAGGGTTGTGTGGTCCTTGGAGTTCACCGCGTTCTGCACGATGTTCTTGGTGGGGTACATGGCTGCACCGCCGACCATAGGGTCCTTCTGCGCGTAGGCATGGGACGCACCCGCACCAAAACTAAGCGCCAACAGCACTGCAAAAATGCTCTTCTTCATGATCTCGTTTCCTCTCTCGTTCTTTCCAAACTGAGCAGTTGACCTGCAAATGGAGAACGCAGGTTCGGATGTAATGGATTGGAAGAAAGGAGAGAGAGATTTAGAAAAGGTGTGCAGACCGCGCGATTACGCGGATGGTGAAGTTTGTGCCGCCAGAATTTGACGCAGTCGAATTTTGGCGGAAAGAAGCGTGGCTCGCACATCGGCGACCGGTATGTCCAACAGCAAGGCAATCCGCTCGGCCGGGTAGTTCTCGACATCGCGCAGCAGAAAGCAGAGCCGTTCCCGCCCTGGCAACTGCCACAGCGCTTCTTCCATATCGGTGCGGCGAACATTGCGGTGGCCCAGGGCGCAGTTATCGGGCACGGCGGCGGGCACAGCTTCCAGATCGATGCGCGTGGATAGCTCACGCATCAGTTGCTCATCCAGCTCCTGCACCTTCGGCTTGCTGTGGTTTCGAAAAGCTTCGATGAATGTCTGCCCGAGGATTGCTTCGGCTTCGCGCTCATCGCCCGTCATGTAATAGGCGACGGAAAAAATATGGTGCCGGTGGCTCTCAAAGACGTCGCGATCCTCCTCCGCCTGTTTGTAGGTCACCTCCGCGCGCTGGACGATCGGGTTCAGAGGAAGCGAAGAGCAGCTAAAGGACATATTCGAGTTTGCCTCCATATAGGTTCGACGGTTCCGGGGGATGAAAGGCGTTCTTCACTCTTGCACGCGACGCACCAAATTTCGCTGGACGGGTGAAATTCCGTGGGTATAGTAAGAGCTGACTTGACTGTGATGCCTCCCATCATCGCGGGGGGTGCCGGTAAGTTTCCGTTTTTCAGAGCGGTACTGCTGTCTGGTGTTTGAAACACATGCCGGACGCCGTAGTTGTTCCGTCTCTCCCGTCCCGGCAGGATTTGGGCAGTTGTGACATCGGGCGGGTCAGTTCTACATGGTTGAGTGTTCCGTTGTGAGAAATTGCGCGGACGGAGCGCCTTGATAGACTTCGAGGAAAATTCGTTGACGGTTGCCCCCACAACCCGTCTGCAGGATCCTCTCATCACGCAGCCGGGCAAAGGCCTGGCAAAGGTACTCCTGCTGTCTGAGTCGTCCCGGAACCATGGGGCGCTGGACGCGGTGTTGGCAAAAGCCAGCATCCTGCTGGAAAAGGCTGGCTCGACCGAAGCTGCGGCTGAGGCCATGCGGGCGCCCGGGGGGCCGGAAGTCTTCCTGTTGGAGTGTGGAGACGATGGCCGGCAGCTTCTTTCCTGGGTGGAGTCCCTGACGAAGAGCGCTGCGGACGCCGGCATCCTCCCTTGTCTGCTGCTGCTTATCCCGCAGGCCCATACGGAGCTTGCCATCGCCGGAATCAAGGCCGGCGCTTACGACTTTGTCCCCCAGCCGTGTCTGCCCGATCGGTTGCTGGCCGCTGTGTACCGCGCGATCGAATACCGGCGGCTGCGGGTGCAGAACGATCTGCACCGCTATCACCTGGAGCAGTTGATTACGGCCCGCACAAAAATTCTGCAAAACGCCATGCAGCAGCTTGAGCAGTCCTACGATGTGACGCTCGAAGCGCTTGGGAATGCGCTGGACCTGAAAGACGCTGAGACGGAGGGCCACTCCAAACGCGTAACGGCGTACACCCTGGCGCTTGGCCGGGCGATGGGACTTTCGGAGCCGCAGCTCCGCGTGGTGGGTCGCGGGGCGTTTCTGCATGACATCGGCAAAATGGCGATCCCGGATGCCATTCTGCGCAAGCCCGGAAAACTGACGGATGCGGAGACCGCCATTATGCGGACGCATAGTGAGCTGGGCTATCGCATGGTTCGCAAAATTCCTTACCTGCGCGAGGCCGCGGAGATCGTCTACGCACATCAGGAATGTTTCGACGGCTCCGGCTACCCGCGCGGTCTGATGGGAGAGCAGATCCACATCGGCGCGCGTATCTTCGCAGTTGCGGACACCCTGGATGCCATCACATCCAACCGGCCCTACCGCCGGGCCCGCACCATTACAGAGGCGCGGCGTGAGGTGTTGCGCTGCGCGGGCACGCAGTTTGACCCTGCCATTGTGGACGTCTTCACCGCGACGCCAGATTCCATCTGGCTGAATCTGCGTGAAGGCATCATGCGCGATGGCCCGGAATTTTCCCCATTCAGCTACACCTTCGGTCCGGTCGAAGTAAGATAGGCTCGGGCTGGGCTGTGCCCGCCGGAGGACTTCTGATGGCCAGACTTTCTGATGCAGCGATTCAGGACGCGCTGCGCACGCTGCGGGAGTGGCGGCTTGAAAATGGCGCTCTGACGCGCGATTCCACCTTTCCGGATTTTGCAGCCGCCTTCGCGTTCGTCACGCGGCTGGCGCTGCTGGCCGAGCGCTCGGACCATCATCCGGATATCGACATCCGCTATAACAAGGTGCGGGTCGCGCTGTTGTCGCACGATGCGGGCGGTGTTACCGAACGCGATGTCAAGGCGGCCGGCGCAATCAGCGCTTTGTGATTTGCCGTGCCGCCGACGCCAGCCGTGCTGCCGGATTCTCCTTACCTGCCGGGAAGATTTGAGAAGATAGATGCAGGGAAACCCGTATCTTTATCCTGCGACATTTTCTTCTCGCTCTCTGCATGGCCTGTATGGCATGGCTCGGACCGTTGCTGTACGCGCAAGCGACGCCCCCCACGTCTGTGGCGGCAACCGGAGCCGGCGCCAGCATCGCCGGAACGGTCTCGGCGCCGGATGGGCACGTGATCGTTGGCGCTGAAGTGACGCTCACCTCGCCGCCCGCAACCGCCCAGAACACGAGCCGTACAGATGGCGAGGGCGGCTTTCGCTTCAGCGGCCTGCTGCCGGGAACCTATCAACTTTCGGTGACTGCCGATGGATTTGCGCCGGAAGTGGGACCGCTGATTACCCTGACGGCGAATCAGCAGTTTCAGGCGCCTGACATTTCGCTGCAGATTGCCTCGGCCAGCACGACCGTCCATGCAGTCTTCAGCGGCTATGACCTGGCGCAGCAGCAGGTGCACGCCGAAGAGAAGCAGCGCATCCTGGGCGTGTTTCCCAATTTCTTTACCAGCTATGTCTGGCATGCGGAGCCGCTGACCAGCGGTCAGAAATTCCGGCTTGCCTGGCGGTCTGCGATTGATCCTGTCACGTTTCTCACTGTAGGTGCCGTCGCCGGCATTCAACAGGCGAACAACTCTTTCAGCGGATATGGTCAGGGGTTCCAGGGCTACTCGAAACGATATGGCGCGAACTACGCCGACGGCTTTATCGGCGTTATGCTGGGCGGCGCGGTCTTTCCTTCGCTGCTGCATCAGGACCCGCGATATTTTTACAAGGGAACCGGCACGACGCGCTCCCGCGCGCTATACGCCCTCTCCACCGTGTTCATCACGCGCGGCGACAACGGGAGGTGGCAGCCGAACTATTCCAACGTGCTGGGAACCTTTGCCGCTGGGGGCATCTCGAACGCCTACTATCCGGCCAACGATCGCGGCTTCGGCCTCACGATTGAAAATGGCGTCATCGGCCTCGCCAGCGGAGGCGTTGCGGCCTTATTCCAGGAGTTCGTCTTCCGCAAACTTTCAAGCGGCGTGCCGGTCGCCAATACGCAGCCGTAGCGGGTGTGCGACGCGGCAGTCGCGAGCCGCATTTACGGGGCAGCCTCCGGCAGCACCGGCAGCGAAGCGCGATTGATGCTCGTCGGATCATCCCGCAGCTTGAGATAGAGCGTGGTTCCATTGGGACGGGGAACGGTCATGGTGCCGCCGGCAAAACCGTCGGGCGCTGGACGCGGGTCGGAAAACGCGGAGTTGTTCGCGACCGAATCCACCAGGAACAGGTTGTCGCCCTCGAGCGTGCACGGCTTCACGGGATCGGCCGGGCAGCTCACGCGGTCCAGACTGGGCAGGCGAACAAGATTGGCAAGCGGCTGCCAGTCGCCATTGACGCCCCCTTTGCCGACCGGTCGAAATTGCAGTGGACCAAAGGCGGAAGGCCCAAAGGCCTTCGCCGGATCCAGAACGGCCAGTACGGTCTGCGCATCTTCCAGCGTCAGGCTGGCATCCTGCAGGCTCAGCATCGTGGTGAACCCTCCATTTACGGCCGCTACTTCAAGCGTCTCGTCGCGCGGGAACTGTTGCGGGGAGTTTGAGCGCAGAAAAAAGAGCAGCCGTCCGGTCTGGGGCAGGTCATCGGGGTTCCCCAGTTCAATGTGCGCCGTGCGTCCTGCCGTTTTCAGCTCGATATTTTTGCTGATCAATGTGACGCGCGGCCGCGGGGCGCCGACCTTTACCGGCACCTGCAGCACCCGGCCATCGCTCAGGTGAACCTGCGCTGCGACGGAGCTGCCGCTGCTGAGTGACTTTACCTGGGCAAGGCTGGTGGGCCCGCTCAGCAGCAGGTGCTCCACGGCGCCCTCATGCTCTACCTTCGCCGGATGGAGGACGATGCCATTCATATCGACGGAGGCAACCTCATCGAGCCGGCTGCCCGTCAGCTCCGCATCCGTATCCATGGCGTGCATGGTGAGCCCCGCAATGGTGGCCGACGGCGGATACACATGCAGTGTGACCGTGTCAGGGTGGGACTGTCCGTATTGCAGAATCTCCAGGTGGTAGTCGCCGCGCGCCTCGGTACCGAGCGGGATGGCAGTTTGCAGCGATTCGGGCCCTTTGGCCGTCCATTTCAGAGCTTCGAGCTTTCCCTGCGCCGTCTTCAGGCGGACAGTGGAGACACAGGCGGTGGCAGCCTGCAGATCCAGAGCAGCAGGCGCGCCCGCGGTCAGCGAATAGGACTCTCCGGATGTCAGTTGCCACTGCTGCGGGCGTGAGCTGGCGAAGCGAAACTCCGGTCCCTGCCAGGGATCGAAACCCCAATCGCCGCTGATCTTGCCCGTGATGGTGCCCTGCAGGCCGGATGAATCCAGGTTATTGGCAGCCACGATAAAGCCGCCGCGTTCCGGATCACGCTTTGCAGGAAGGCGCAGAAATTTTCCCGCTGAGTCATGGACGACCAGTGTCACCCCGTGGGCAAAGCTGGTCGAGAACACGAGCGGCGCACCCTGCACAGCCAGCACCAGATCCGGCCGCTGCAGGCAGAGGTCATCCTCGGGATGGACGGCGCGAAGCGCCGGATAATGCACCGGTGCGATCGGCGGCAGGGTCGCAATCATCACCGACTTCGGGTTGCTGAACGAGGGCGGATTGCTCAGCTTCAGGCTCATCGTTTCGTCCTGCAGCACGGCGATTCCCGGGATATACGCGTACTGCGCCGTATGCAGGCTGCCCATGATGCGCACCATGTCCACCACAGCGCCGACGTAGGGGCTGTACATGCCGCCGCCCGCCGCCGTAGAGGAGGAGAGCTGGTTGATCATGTCGCTGGCAGAGCCTGAGGTCAGCGCGGTGACCATGGACTGGCTCTGCGAATCATTCAGCACCAGGTTCGTCGTGTTGGCGGTCAGGCAGGATTCCTGTTGATCCGTGGGCAGATCAAAGCAGGATTCGTTGATCTTGAGATACAGGGTGCGCGCCAGCAGTTTGGCCCGCTTTTGCAGGTCTGCCGGATCGGTCGCCGCAATCTTGCGCACGGCGTCGACATAGGCATCCAGCCGCGAGCGGGTGAGATCGGCGGCGTAGAGATCCTGCGCGGCGCGAACAAAATTTCCCGGCCGGGCGCGGACCGCAGAACGCACGGTGGTAAAGCCGCCGCCCGTCTCCGGCGCCCAGAACAGCAGCATCTGCTGCGCGCCGTCCGGAACCGTCAGCGTGATGCCGTCCCGGCGCGGCCCGGCACGCCAGGCTTCCACTTTGGTAAACCAGTCGGCGGGAGGAGGATTCAGCGAGCCTCGCAGAAACACGGGGATCATCAGATAGTGGACAACCTCGTTGTCCGGTATGTCTGGCCGCAGCCACACACGATCCCCTGGTTGAAGATTGGGCACCTTCGCAATGGGCAGCGTGACGCCGTCCCGCGTGACGTTGATCTGCACCTGGGGCCCGGTCAGGTCAAAG
>JAJXUS010000115.1 GCA_021782675.1 Acidobacteriota bacterium | reverse complement strand
GTACGCAAGAACCAGTACGAAAAGGCCGAGGGGCTCTTCTACAAGGCATATCTATATGACCCGGCCGATCCGTTCACGCTGAACAACCTGGGTTATGTTGCTGAGCTGCGGGGGCAGCTTGATCGCGCCCAGCGCTATTACCAGTTGGCCAGCGAGCAAGGCAGCGATGCCCCAATCGCGACGAGCAGCGTGGATGCGCTGAAAGGGAAGCCGATGCGGGCGGCATACGACAGCCTGCAGGACGTACCCATGCGCGTGAACAGAATGAATCTGGATGCCATGCGGCTGGTGAGAGAACTACGGGGCTTTGAAGCGATTACGCTGCTCCAGGACGCGCTGAAGCTGGATCCGCAGAATCCCTTTACGCTGAACAATCTTGGGGTCGCGGATGAGGCGGTGGGGGACTACGAAGGCGCGCTGAGGCAGTACCAGGCAGTCGCTGATTTGCACTCCTCGGAGCGGGTGATGGTGACCGCGGACCGGAACTGGCGGGGAAAGCCGGTGAGCGA
The DNA here is from genome assembly GCA_021782675.1 of Acidobacteriota bacterium. Taxonomy (GTDB): domain Bacteria; phylum Acidobacteriota; class Terriglobia; order Terriglobales; family Acidobacteriaceae; genus JAKAUB01. Next base: position 6,205 of record JAJXUS010000115.1, on the reverse strand, counting down.
CATGGCCGCGCAAAGTGTCGTCCGGCTGCAGAAGTATATTGCCGGCCTGACGCCGCAACAGTTGGAAGCGATTCGCGACAATATCCGCGGCGTGCATGAGGAAAACCAGAACCACTGGGCGGCCGCGCGACAGGACTTTCTCGAGGCTTACCAGGCGGATCCGAATAGCGCATTTTCTTTGAACAACCGCGGCTATGTGGCGGAGCAGGACGGAGACCTGGAGACGGCCGAGTTTTATTACGACAAGGCGCGCCGGGCCGGAAACGCTTATGCCCGCGTGGGCCTGGCGACTGCGGGATCGGCACAGGGGCAGAGCTTGTTCGCGGTGGCCAACGAGAGCAACGACAAGGTCGACCGCTCGCTGGAGATTTACAAGCAGCAACGCCGGCAGGAGAACGGCCCGGTTGAGTTGACACCGCGGGGCGCCGGGCAACTGGAGCCGCAAGGGGCCTCGCCGGCGCCGAATCCACAGCAGCCCGGCGCGCCGGCCAATGCACCGGATAGCCCCAACAACACGACTCCACAGAATCCCCACTAATCCAGAGGCAGGTTCGCATCGAGATGAGCACAATGACGGCACAGTTTCCTTCGCAGACTTCACTTACGTTGCTTTCGCGGCTTCTTTTTGAGCGTGACAACCAGGGCGCCGCCCGCACGAATTTTAAAGCCGAACTGCTGAGCCTTTCGCAGCAGCAGTTTGACGATCTGCTGACCCTGGCGCAGTTGAATCATGTAGTCATCCGCGGCCTTGGCGCATTCAAGAAGATTGTCGGCGCACTGGGCGATGGGGAGCGGACGCGCTGGGCAGAAGAGGCCCTGGCGGCGGAGCGCAGACGGATCGACACAGCGGTTGGCTTTCTGGATCAGATCTGCTCGGCCTTTCACGACAGCGGAGTGGGAGTTTCGGTGATCAAGTCGCTGGATCACTGGCCGGACCTGGGCAGCGATCTCGACCTCTACACCGACGCCTCGCCGGAAGAGGTTTGCCAGCTGATGAAGGTGCGTTTTGGAGCTGGAATCGCCGCGCGCAGCTGGGGCGACCGATTGGCGGGCAAGTGGAACTTTGAGATTCCCGGATTGCCGGAGTCGGTTGAGGTGCATGTGGGACGGCTGGGTCAGACCGGCGAGCAGGTGGCGATCGCCTCGTCGCTGTTGAGGCGGACGCGGCAGATTGAGGCGGCGGGGCGCAGCTTCCGGGTGACGTCGACCTCGGACCGGCTGTTGATCTCAACGCTGCAACGGATGTACCGGCATTTCTATTTCAGGCTGTGCGACATCATCGACAGCATGCAACTGGTGGAATCAGGCGGCGTCGATTTCGAAGATCTGGAAGCGGCGGCGACGCGCGCCGGCATCTGGAAGGGCACGGCGACGTATCTGGCGATCGTGTCCGATTATGTGAAGAAATATCGTGGCACCGGCGTGGAACTGCCGGCCAGGGTGTGGCATGCCGCGCAGTTTGGCGGCGCCGATGTGTACTACGCGCGCGGATTCATCCGGGTGCCGATCATGCCGCAGTCGGCGAAGCTCTATACTTCGCAACTCGCCGGAGTGCTGAGCAAGGGCGAACTGCACAACGGGGCGCGGCTGAGCCTGCTGCCGTGGCTGGCGACAGCCGCAGTGGTAGGGCAGAAGCTGACCGGGAGCGACAAGGGCATCTGGTAGGTGACAGGGCCCGCAGCAACGGAGCGGGTCGTAAGCAGCGGTTTAGCAGCAAGCTTTGCATCTGAACTTGTACCTGAACCAGGAGAGGGGGCAGCAGGGGGAGCATCATCTCCCGGCAAAACTCATATGGGCTATCTAATTACGCGGGGGTCGAAGGCGAACGGAAAGAGCCAGAGCGCGGGGGGACCGCGCGGCAAGTTGGCGGAGAGCTACAATCGGTCGTCGCTGGCCGTTGATCTGCAGGAAGACGGAGCGGCGCTGGCCTGGAGGCCGATGCCGCACCTGGTCCCGAGGCCGACGCTGGTGACGGGGCCGGCGCCGCGGATGTTTGCAGGGCTGGAGCCGGCGCTGGCAAGCAAGGACAAGAAGTCGAACGCCATCTCATTTTGCGTGCACGTGTGCGTCATTGGAGTGTTGCTGTGGTGGGGCATGGCCATGCACCAGGTGGTGCAGAACCAGGAGATCGTTACGCCGATCAAATTCACGCTGACCGATCCTCCGGTGATGCAGGTGGCAAAAGTAGAAGGAGGAGGCGGCGGCGGCGGAGCGCACGAGGTGGCTCCCCCGGTGAAAGCGGTAGAACCGCCCAAGCCGGTTGTGCCGCACATTAAGCTGATGCCGTCGCAGATTGCGCAGCTTGAGAAGCCCAAGCTGGCAGCGGAGCCGACGCAGCAGGTGAACATGCAGTTGAATTCGAGCCTGCCGCAACTGGGCATGCAGGATTCGCCGCAGGTGGCGCTGAAGTCGCAGGGTCCGGGCGCGCATTCAGGATTTGGCAGCAGCATGGGCGGCGGCATCGGCATTGGACAGAGCAGCGGGGCCGGGCCGGGCAGCGGCGGTGGCTACGGCGGCGGCGTGATGAGCGTGGGCGGCGGCGTAAGCGCTCCGGTGGTGATCCACTCGGTAGAGCCGGCGTTTACCGAGCAGGCACGGCGCTCCGACCTGCAAGGCACGGTAGCGATCCAGCTGATTGTGGATTCGCAGGGCAATCCTCAGGATGCGCACGTGGTGCGGCGCCTGGGCATGGGGCTGGACGAGAAGGCCGTCGAGGCGGTGCGGCAGTACCGGTTCAAGCCGGCGATGTACCAGGGACATCCGGTAGCCGTGCAGATGGTGATTGAAGTGGACTTCCGGCTGCACTGAGCTCCGGAAAAGTTGATGCGAGAGAGGGCCGCCAAGCGGCCCTCTCTTTTTTGTGCGTGTTGCGCATGTGCGTGCGGCTTGCGTTTTGTGGAGTCGCGGAGATCGGTTATATAGACAACTATTTCCAGCCGGGCGAAGGTTTTCACCATTGAACTAGAGCGCAAGTCATGCGCCGGAGATTAAGATGAGCGCGTTGCCGAGGAAAGCGGGCTTGCCGCGAAGGGGAACAGAAGCGTCGCGCCGCGGATGAAACGGGCACGAGTCGCTGGTGACACAGGCTCATGTGAGGTCGGCGAAGGGGGACGAGATGAGGGGGATCGGCTTGAATCGACGAGATGTTTTGCGGGGCAGTGGATTGATTGCCGCGGGGGCGCTGTTGCCGCCGGCGATGCCGGCGTTCGGTGAAGCTTCAGGAGCCGGGTATCCGAAGCCCGGCGCAACCACAGGAGATCGAATTGCGATTGGGAAGGACGTGGCAATTGTCGAGACGAGCTACGGCAAAGTTGGCGGTTACACCGACCGAGGCGTCTCTGTGTTCAAAGGAATTCCCTATGGAGCATCAACAGCTGGGGCGGGGCGCTTCAAAGCGCCTAAGCCTCCGCAGTCCTGGACCGGTGTTCGCAGCAGCCGTCACTTCGGGCCCGAATCTCCGCAGGAGTACCGCGCCATCTGGGAAAACGATGAGGAGGGATTTCTTTTCGAGTGGGACTACGGCCGGCAGAGTGAGGATTGCCTGCGGTTGAACATCTGGACACCGCGGACAGAGGGCAAACGCCCCGTGCTGCTTTATCTCCACGGCGGCGGTTACTCGGTAGGATCGAGTTCAGAATTGAAGATGTTCGACGGGGTCAACCTGGCCAGGCGCGGCGACGTGGTGCTGGTAACGATCAATCACCGGCTGAACGTAGTGGGCTACTTCGATTTATCGGCTTACGGTGAGGAGTACGCCGAGTCGGGCAACGCGGGGACGCTGGACACGGTGGCGGCTCTGCAATGGGTCCATGAGAACATTGGGCAGTTCGGCGGCGACCCGGGGAATGTAACAATCTTTGGCCAGTCCGGCGGCGGCGGCAAGGTGTGCACACTGATGGTCACCCCAGCCGCGCGGGGGCTCTTTCACAAGGCAATCGTAGAGAGCGGCGCGACGATACGCGTGGGAACGCAGGACCGCAGCCGCGAACTGGCCGAGCGCACGCTGAAGAGGCTGGGAATCGCCGGCAGCGACGTGAAGAAGCTGGAAGAGATGCCTTACGCACAACTGGAGGCAGCTGCCAGCGCGGAGATTGCGGCAGCCCGTGTGCCAGGGCCCCTGAACGTGGCCAACATGGCTCGCGGGCTTGGTTACATGCCGATTGTGGATGGCAAGGTGGTGACGCAGCAACCATTCGATCCGGCTGCGCCCGACACTGCCGACCAGATTCCTTTGCTCATCGGCAACACCCTCAACGAAATGACCAACGGCATCAACCATCCGGACGCATTCGAAATGACGGCCGAACAACTGCAGGAGAAGGCCGATGGAAGCTTCGCAGGACACGGTGCGGAGCTGATTGCAAGCTATCGCGAGCTGTACCCGAATGCGAACCCATTTCAATTGTGGTCGGTCATCAACACGGCGCGCATGCGCGGTCAATCGCTTACCCTGGCGGGAAGAAAAGCGCAGCAGTCCGCTCCGGTATACGTGTACCAATTTGCCTGGCAGACGCCGGTGCTCGATGGCCGCCCCATGGCGTTCCACTGCGCGGAGCTGCCGTTTGTGTTCGACAATGCGGATCTCTGCGAGCACATGACGGGGGGCGGTGAAGCTTCGCATGTTCTGGCGGGCAGGGTGAGCCAGGCGTGGATCAATTTCGCCCGTTCCGGAAATCCGAATCATACCGGGATTCCGCAGTGGAAGCGATTTGAATCGAACACGCAAACAACCATGGTCTTCGATGACTTATGCGAAGCAAAGGACAATCTTGACAGCAAGCAGTTGGCCCTGGTGACGAGCCTGAGTACCTAGGGACCTGCGACTCACCCCAACAGCAGAAGGGAAAATAGATGCGGCGCCCGGTCTCGATTCAGCGAAGAGACGGAGCGCCGCATCGTTGCATGGGAATCGCCGCCCGGGTCATTGCTGTATATTGCTGGCGGCCTCTGCGGACTTGTTGACGTTGGCGTAGTAGCCGCGGCGGGTGCGGACGGTGAGCTTCTTGTGGCCCGGTGCGCTGGCTTCCACGTGCACGGTGCGGTAACCGCCAAGGCTGGCCGGCTTGGTGGAGTGGTAGGCGACGGTGTACTGGTCGCGGATGTCGCTGGCCACTTCTGCGGCGATGCTGTTGACGTCGCCGAGCGAGGCGGGGAAGTAGGCGACGCCGCCGGTCTCCTCCGCCAATTGCTCAAGATCCTCGTGGGCCTTGCGCGCCTCGCGCTTGTCGGTGTCGTACAAGAGGCCGATCGCGTAGACCACCGGGCCGCCGAGATTCTGCACGCGGCGAATGGCCTGCTGCAGGGTAAGGCGCGAGGCATTGTCGGCGCCGTCGGTAATGATGAGCAGCACCTGCTTGCGTTCCGGGGCATGCTTGGCGAGTTCGGTGGCGGAGGCGGCTACTGCGTCGTAGAGGGCGGTAGTGCCGCGGGAGTCGAAGTGCGAGAGTCCGCGGTTAAGCGCCACCAGATCGGTTGTGAACCCCTGGTCGAGGTAGGCGCGATCGGAGAAGTTCACTACGAATGCGGCGTCTTTGCGGTTGGAGTCGCGCAGCAGATTCAGGGCAGCCGCGTTGACGGCGGCGCGCTTGTCGCGCATGGAGCCGGAGTTGTCGACAAGAATGCCCATGGATACGGGCAAATCCTGGTGCTGGAAGCCGTTGATGGACTGGGGGACGCCGTCCTCCCAAACGCGAAAATCCTTCTGGTTCAGGTCAGTAACAGTGCGGCCCTTGTCATCGATGACGGTGCAGTTGAGCAGCACTTCGTCAACATCGGCATGAAGGATGTACATGCCGTTTTTGCCCTGCTGCGCCTGACGGGGATTGTTGTTGCCGTTGTTCGCGACTACCGGGGCCGGGAGCGCTTCGGGGTCGATGGAGGGGACCGGGTCACGATCGACATTGAGCGGCGGCTGCATCTCCGGCTGGGTAGGATCGGGGAGCGCCACAAAGGGCGCAGTGGCCGCGCCGCCGGCGGGGGCAGGGCGCACGGGCGATTGCGAACCAGCCGGTGTCTGGGCGAAGGCAAGGCAGGGGCAAAGCGCCAGGAAAGACGCGCGGAGGAGGCGTGTGCGAATCGATTTCAGGTCGAACAGAGACATAGTTTGAGCGGAACTACCGCAATGCTTGTATGGATTAGATGCAAAAAGAGCGCGGACAGAGGGCTGAAGTCCTTTGTCCGCGCTCTTTTTGCGGCTCACCTGCCG
>JAJXUS010000114.1 GCA_021782675.1 Acidobacteriota bacterium | reverse complement strand
CAGCGGCGCGATGGACACCATCAGCAACCAGCTCAAGAACACGCCGGTGCATGCGCTGGAGATTCTGCCGGCGCTGGTGGCGCCCAAGATGCTGCCGCGGGTGCGGGCTATCTCTGCCGATCTGCCGGTGGTGGGCGGCGGGCTGATCCAGACGATGAAGGAAGTGGAGGATCTGCTGGCCCAGGGCCTGAACGCGATCTCGACCAGCAATCCACAAATGTGGATCCAGTGAGGCGGGGAGCGGGAATTTGGAATACAGGGACGGGTTTGCTGTAGTTGACATGGAAGCGGCTGGAGGAGCATTATTTTTCTTCGCATGTGCACACGTGTGCATGAACTCGGATTGGCAAGGCTTCACGGAGTTGATTGCCGTGGCAAGAGGGCAGAGGGAGAGAGGGTGATGAGCGACCTGCTGGTTCCGGCGCAGCGTTTTGCGGATCGCATCGAGAGCTTCGGCTACGAGTACCTGTCGTTCCAGACGCGCAGGATGCGGGCTGGAGAGCGCTACGAGAGCGCAGTGGATGGCGAAGAGCTGGGCATCGTGGTGCTGGGCGGAGTGTGCAGCGTAGAGAGTTCGCGCGGCCAGTGGCGCCGAATCGGCGGACGGGCAACGGTCTTCGATGGACTTCCGTATGCGCTGTACCTGCCGCTGTGCACCAGTTTCACGGTGACGGCGGAGAGCGATTGCGACCTGGCGTTCTGCTACTGCAAGGCAGAAGAGGAGTATCCGGCGCGGCTTGTCACACCGGAGCAGGCTGCCATCGAGATACGGGGCGGCGGCAACGCCACGCGCCAGATTCATAGCATTCTGCCACCGGAATTTGCAGCGCATCGGCTGATTGTGGTGGAGGTGTACACGCCGGCGGGCAACTGGTCGAGCTTTCCGCCGCACAAGCACGATGTGCACAATCCTCCCGGCGAGGTGGACCTGGAGGAGATCTACTACTTCCGCATCCAGCGTCCGGAGGGGTTTGCGATCCAGAAGCTCTATACGCCGGACCGGCGCATTGACGAGACGCTGACGGTGCGCGATGGGGAACTGGTGCTGGTGCGCGAGGGTTATCACCCGGTAGTGGCGGCGCACGGGTACAACGTGTATTACCTGAACGCGCTTGCCGGCTCAGCGCGTTCGCTGGCGGCGAGCGACGATCCTGCGTACGCGTGGGTGCGCGGGGAATGGCGCGACAGGGATCCGCGTTTGCCGTGGTTCGGAAAAAGAGAACCCGGGAAATAGGCAACGAGGGAACAGGGAGCCAAGCATGAAGACGCGGCGCATCACGATGGCACAGGCGCTGATCGGGTATCTGATGAACCAGTATGTCGAGCGCGATGGGCGCGAACAGCGCTTTTTCGCAGGCATGCTGGGCATCTTTGGTCACGGCAACGTAGGCGGCATCGGCCAGGCGCTGCAGCAGAATCCCGACTTCAAATACATTCTGGTGCGGAACGAGCAGGGCGCGGTGCATATGGCCGCGGGGTTTGCCAAGGCCAGCAACCGACTGCGGACATGGGCGTGCACGTCGTCGATCGGGCCGGGCGCCACCAATATGGTTACCGGCGCGGCACTGGCGACGATCAACCGCCTGCCGGTGCTGCTGCTGCCGGGCGATATCTTTGCGCGGCGCAATGTGGCGCCGGTGCTGCAGCAACTGGAATCGCCGCAGACCCAGGACACGGGCGTGAACGACTGCTTCAAGCCGGTGTCGCGCTACTGGGATCGCATTTACAGGCCAGAGCAGTTGATCACGGCGCTTCCAGAGGCGATGCGCGTGCTTACTTCGCCTTCCGATTGCGGCGCGGTGACACTGGCGCTGCCGCAGGACGTGCAGGCCGAGGCTTACGAGTATCCCGCCGAGATGTTCGAGAAGCGCGTGTGGCTGATTCGGCGCGGCGAGCCGGACCGGGTTTCGCTGCAGCGCGCGGCGGAGGCGATCCGCGGCGCGCAGAGGCCGCTGATCGTGGCCGGCGGCGGGGTGCTGATGAGCGAGGCGGCGGAGGCGTTGACGGCATTCGTGGAGAGGACCGGGATTCCAGTGGCGGAGACGCAGGCGGGCAAGGGATCGCTGCGCTGGAACCATCCCCAGGCGGTGGGCGCCATCGGGGCCACGGGCACGCTGGCGGCCAATCGGCTGGCCCGCGAAGCCGATGTGGTGATTGGAATCGGCACGCGCTATACCGATTTCACTACCGCGTCAATGACGGCATTTCAGAATCCGAAGGTGCGTTTTGTGAACGTCAACACCGCCGAGTTCGATGCGTACAAGGTGGGCGCGATTGCGGTGGTGGCCGATGCGCGGATTGCGCTGGAGCAGATTGCAGAGGCGCTGGCGGAGCATCGCATTGCGCCGGGCTATGCGGAGGTGATTGCCACCCTGCGGCGCGAATGGGACAGCGAGGTGGATCGACTCTTCCATCTCGAGAACCCGGGCAAGCCCGCGCAGAGCGAGGTCATCGGCGCGCTGTGGCAGGCGGCGGGGGAGAGAGATGTGCTGGTCTCGGCAGCAGGCAGCCATCCCGGCGACCTGCACAAGCTGTGGGGAGCGCGCACGCCCAACAGCTATCACATGGAGTACGGCTACTCCTGCATGGGATACGAGATTGCGGGTGCGCTGGGCGTGAAGATGGCCGATGCTTCGCGCGAGGTGTTTGTGTTTCTCGGCGATGGAACTTACCTGATGATGCCGTCGGAGATCGTCACCTCTGTGCAGGAAAGGCTCAAGATCGTGGTAGTGCTGGTGGACAACCATGGCTTCGGCAGCATCGGAAATCTGAGCCGTTCGCTGGGGCAGGGAGGATTCGGAACCAGCTACCGGCAGCGCAATGAAGCCACAGGCGAACTCGACGGAGAGCAGCTTACCGTGGACTATGTGGCCAATGCGCGCAGCCTGGGGGCGCGCGCGGTGAAGGCGGGCAGCATCGAGGAGTTGAAGCAGGCCCTCGAAGAAGCAAAAAAGGCGGACAGAACGACGGTGATCGTAGTGGAGACGGATGCAACGGTCAGCGTGCCGGGATACGAGTCGTGGTGGGATGTGGCGGTGGCGGAGGTGGCGGAGGTGGAGACTGTGCGCGCGGCGCGGGCACGCTATGAAGAAGCGCGCAGGCGGGAGCGCTATCACCTGTAACAACGAGGCGGAGAAAGAGGCAAGTGCAATGAAGAAACTGCTGGTAGGCAACGCGCCATGTTCATGGGGCACGCTGGAGAATCAGGATCAGAGCAAGGCAATTCCGTTTCGACAGATGCTGGACGAACTGGTGGAGACGGGTTACACCGGAACCGAGCTGGGCGACTGGGGCTACATGCCCACCGAGCCGGAGACGCTGCGCGCGGAACTGGCCCTGCGCAACAACGTTGTGATGCTGGGCGCGTTTGTGCCGGTGGCGCTGAAATACAGGGATGCTCATGCCGAGGGCTGCCAGCGCGCGGTGAAGACGGCGAGACTGATTGCCGCGGTGGCAACCACGCAGGCGCCGTTCCTGGTGCTATCGGACGATAACGGCACCGACCCTGTGCGCACGCGGCTGGCGGGACGCATTGGGCCGGGCAACGGGCTGAGCGGAGAAGAGTGGGCGACCTTTGCCGCCGGCGCGGACATGATTGCGCGCGCGGTATTTGAACATGCCGGCCTGCGCACGGTTTTTCATCATCACTGCGCGGGATATGTGGAGACGCCCGATGAGATTGCGCGGCTGCTCGACATGACCAGCCCCGACCGGCTGGGTCTGGTGTTCGATGCCGGCCACTACTATCACGGCACGGGCAGGGAAGAGTGCGACCTGGTGGCGGCGCTGGACCGTTTCGCGGAGCGCATCTGGTACGTGCATCTCAAGGACCTGGAGCCACAGGTGGCGCGCCGCAGCCGCGAAGAGGACTGGGACTACTTTACGGCCATGCGCAACGGCCTCTATTGCGAACTGGGCAAGGGATGCGTGGATTTTCCGGCGCTGCTGCGCTGGCTGGGCAGGCGCGATTACAAGGGATACGTGCTGGTGGAGCAGGATGTATTGCCGGGAATGGGCACGCCCAAGGAGAGCGCGGCGCGCAACCGGGAGTATATCCGCTCCATTGAAAAGAACTTTGCCTGAAGGCGAACGGGAAGCCGGGGTACGGGGAGACGATGAAGAAGCTTCGTTTTGGAATTCTGGGCGCGGGACGGATCGGGCGCGTTCACGCGGAGACGCTGGCGTTTCGCCTGCCGGAGGCGGAGGTTGCCGCGGTCACCGATGTGAACCGCGCGGCCGCGCAGGCGCTGGCTTGCCACTGTGGCATTGCACGGGTGGCGGAGTCGGCGGAGGAGATCTTCGCGGATACAGGCATCGATGCCGTGCTCATTTGCACATCGACGGATACGCACGCAGCACTGATTGCGCGGGCCGCGGCTGCCGGAAAGCACATCTTCTGCGAGAAGCCGGTGGCGCTGACGCTGGACAAGATTGATGGCGCGCTGGCCGCTGTGGAGAAGGCCGGGGTGAAGCTGCAGGTGGGCTTCAACCGGCGCTTCGACTCAAACTTTGCGCGCGTGCGCGAGGCGGTGGCGGGCGGCGAAATCGGCTCGCCCTATCTGATGCACATCATCAGCCGCGATCCAGAGCCGCCGCCGATCGCCTACCTGGGGCCTTCGGGCGGGCTGTTTCTCGACATGATGATCCACGACTTCGACATGGCGCGCTTTTTGAGCGGCGACGAGGTAGAGGAAGTGTATACGGCGGCGGGCGTGCTGGTGGATCCGGCCTTTCGCGCGGCCAACGACCTGGATACGGCAGTGGTGGTGCTGCACTTCCGCAATGGCATGATCGGCACCATCGACAACAGCCGCAAGGCCACCTTCGGCTATGACCAGCGCGTTGAGATACTGGGCAGCAAGGGAAAGATTGCCAGCGAAAACCGCTATGCCAACCAGGTGGTCGTCAGCGGCGTTAAATCGGTGTACACTGATTTGCCACTTAACTTTTTTATGCAACGGTACACCGAAAGCTTCGCCGCGGAGCTGCAAGCCTTTACGCGCGCGGTGCTGGAGGACAAGCCCGTGCCGGTGAGCGGAGCCGACAGCCGCGTGCCGGTGGTGATGGCGCTGGCCGCGCGCAAGTCCTACGATGAGCATCGGCCGGTGCGCCTGAAGGAGATTTGCGCATGAAGCCTTCCGCGCTGTGGGCGATTGCGACTGATGTGCATCTGTGGGTGCCGGTGGTGGTGTTGATTCTGGGCATCGCTCTGCTGATGAGCCTGAGGTGAATGTGAGCGATACCGCTCTTGTGCCGCGTCAGCGGTCCACGCTCTCCCTGCATAAGCTGGGAGTCTTCTGCGGTCTGGCCGCGGCGGTGTGGCTGGGCAGCGCCGAGGCGCCCACCAAGCTGGTTAATGCCGGCTTCTCGCCATTCCTGATTTCGATGGGGATGGTGATGGGCGCGTTTGTGGCGCGCTGGAGCGTGCCCACGCTACTGAAGGGCACGGCATTTGTGTGGAGCGATCTGCGCGCTAAGCCGCACCTGATTGTCTGGGCGCTGGTGGGCGGAATGCTGTGGGCGGTGGCCAACACGCTGACCATCTTCGCGGTGCGCAACGTGGGGCTGTCGATTGCCTTTCCGTTGTGGAACACCAACAGCCTGGTGGGGCTGTTCTGGGGGTATCTGCTGTTCAAGGAGCTGCGCGGCTCGCGTCCGCGCGAGTGGGCCAAGGTGGTGGGCGGCGCGGCGGCGATTGTCGCGGGCGCTGCCGTGCTGGCGGTGGCCACCACGCATAACTCAGCGGCACCCGGGCGGGCGATGGTTGGCATCCTAGCTGCGCTGGCCGCGGGCGTGCTGCTGGGCACCATGTATATTCCCTATCGCAAGGCCTACATCAGCGGCATGAACCCGCTTTCGTTCGTGACTATCTTTACCTTCGGCGAACTGGGAACCATTCTTGTGCTGGGACTGGTGTTTTACAAGGGCGCAGGCCCGCTGATGGCGGAGCTTCACCGCGCCCGGCCGATGCTCTTCTGGCCGTTCCTGGGCGGCTTTTGCTGGGTCGTCGGCGATCTTTTTCAACAATACGCAGCCAAGTACATCGGCATCGGCCGCGGCATTCCGCTCTCCAATACCAACCAGCTCTGGGGGCTGGCATGGGGAGCGCTGGTGTTTGCGGAGTTCTCCGGGCTGGCGATGGGCGCGAAGCTGCTGATCGTGGCCGGTTCGACGATCATGATCGCCGGCGCGGTATCGATCAGCATGGCGGCGCCGCCGCCCTCGGAGATGGAGAACTGGCACGCCGCCATGCATCGCGAGTGCAAGCGATATGAGTTGGACACCGAGAATGTGACCGCCGTGGTGGCAGGCGAAGATCCGCTTGCCGATGCGCCGCACCAGCGCCGCTGGTGGGAGGTGCTGATTATGGCGGGCGCAGTCGGCGTTTTCGTGTGGCTGGCGGCAGGCACGCGAGCGCAGCACATCAGCGTGAATCTTTTCTGGATGCTGGTGCTGATGGCGGGCACGTTGATTCCACTGGGCGTGGTGGGAACCATGCTGTGGCGGCGGACGCGTTTCTCATGAGCTGACGGACACCGAAGAGCGGCGCAAGATGGTCGCCGCGGATCTCCGTCGCGCTTTTTCCTGCGATCGCAGGAGCGGCATGCTGTCTCTTCAGGTGGTTGAAGAGGCATAAAGGGAGCGTGTCTCCGATGCGCGGGCATATCACCAAAAAACTCAAATATGCCGCTTGACACACGTGTGTATTCCTGTTACTTTCCTTGGCGCGGAAGAGGAAGAAGAGAGATCCACCGCCAAAGACAAGACCGAACCT
>JAJXUS010000113.1 GCA_021782675.1 Acidobacteriota bacterium | reverse complement strand
CCGTCGGGCCCCGCTCCGAGCTCGTGCTGCCCGGCCGCGTCGGGCGGCTGCTCGACCCCGGCGGGCAGCAGCAGCCGCTCTACCGCCTGACGCTCAGCCCCCCGGCCGATCCTTCGGCCCCGACACCCCGCCCGCGCTGGCACCGCGAACGCTGGTCGGTGCGGAACGAGTATCCGCTGGACGTGCCCGGCGGGCGCCGGAGCGTCCACGCAACGATCGACCTCCGCAATGTGCTTTCATCCCGATCACGCGCGGTGAACCTCCCTAGCGAATGATCACAGGCGTATCCTGCGCCGAAACAATCACCGGATGCTGCTCGGAGTCGAGCGCGCCGGGACGCACAAACGTGAGCTGGGTTGTGCCGGCCTGCTTCGCCTGGAAGGTGAGCATGCACACCGTTCCCTTGCCATTCACTCCGGCTACGCCCGGCGGACGCGAGGCCGCCAGCGTAATCAGCCCCGGCCCGTCATCCCGATGGACCAGCGCCACCGCCTGCCCATCCTGCTTCAGGAATCCACCGGCATCGATATTGACGAGCGACATCTTTGTCGCGTCATAGTGGATTTGCAGCGGCACGGAATCGATCCCCGCGGCGTCGGCGATGTTTACGGCCACCGAAAAAGTCTGTCCGACAATAGGCGGAGTGGCCGGTGGAGTCAGACTCAACCCCACCACGCCGGGCCGCAAGGCAGCCGTTGCCGGGGCGCTGGCCGCCGCCTGCGCTGTCTGCGCCCGCACAGATCCGGGCGCCGTCGGGTCCGCGCTTTGCCTCAACTCGGCCAATGCATTGGGCGCTGCCGCTGCCACCGTCTCGCCGCGCAGCGAGTTGGCCTCGGCAATCACGCCGCCCTGCGACTGCTGCATACCCAGCGCTGCGGCCTCAGCCGCGCGACGGAAGGCCGGTGTGGTATTCAGGTCCGCGCGTCGCAGATCAATCGCCTGCCCCGCGCCGGTGTCGATCTCCCGCAGGTTGAGCGGGCTGAGCTGCTGGCTACGCACCACATGCGGCACCAGCACAAAGACGATCTCATCATCGATCACTTCGCGTGACTTGGACCCAAAGATGTAACGCAGAATGGGCAGCTCACCCAGGCCGGGAATGCCGGTGATGCTGACCAGATCCTGCTTGTTCACAATGCCGCCGAGGATATTGGCTTCGCCCTCGCGCAGGCGTATCACCTGCTCGATGGTGCGCTGGCTGATGATTGGCTCGGTGACACCGCTGATGGTCGAAGTGCCGCTCTCCGAGCTGACCTCGATCTTCATCTTCAGCGTTACGTCGTGGTCAAAATGGACCGTCGGCGTCATCTCAATCTGCACGCCCACATCGATGTACTGGAACTGCGTATCGACGAGCGGACTGGCGATGGCCGTGACCGCAGCGCCGGTCTGGTAAGAACCCGTAGCGATGGGGATGCGCGAGCCGATCTTCATCGTCGCCTTCTGTCCATCGGTGGCGCGAATGCGCGGATTCTGGAGAATCTTGGTGTTCGAGTCCGTCAGCAGCAGGTTGGCGGTGGCGGAACTGACCGTGATTGCAAAGTTGGTCGCGTTCAGGTTCGCCAGATTGTCCAGCGTCAGGTTGGGCGTGTTGACGGTACCCGTCGTCGGATTGGTGGTCGTCGTCTGGTTCAAAACCGACTGCGGCGGCTGCAAGGCAAAGCCGATGCTGCCCGGCCAACTGAGACCGATATTGCGCAGCACATCGCGATTGACCTCAAGCACGCCCACATCCACCACCACCTCCGGGCGCGCCTTGTCCAGATCGTTGATCACCTTTTGCGCCAGCAGCAGTTCGTCCGGCGTTGCGCGCATCACAATCGCGTTCTGGCTGGGCACGCCATACACCTTTGTATTCGGCAGCACGTTGCGAATCGCGGTCTGGATATCGTTCAGGTCGTTCTGTTGCCAGGCGTTGGTCAGATAGAACGTCTGCACCGCCTGCTCATCCAGCTCGGTCCGCTTGGCCCGCGTATTCTGCGCCACAAAAATCGTATTGCTCGTCACGGGCCGCCAGAAGGTGTCGGAAAGCTCGCCCAGAATCCGCAGTGCGTCGAGCAGCGAGACATTGGTCAGGTCCACCTGAATCCGCTTGCCCACATAGCTTGGATCAAAGAGCACATTGATGCCCGCTGCCTTGCCAATCGCCTGATAGATGATCTTTGAGTCTTCGCTGTAGCGCAGCGTCAGCGGTTGATTGCTCATCGGATGCAGCTCCGCCGGCGCTTCGGCTCCTTCAATCTCTTCGGCGGTCTGCGTCGGAATGCTGGTCTCCGAGCGGATGGGCTGATGCGTCTCCTTGGCGCGGATCGCTCCAATCTGCTGAAGCGCAGCTTCATTGCCGGGATCGACGGCGGTTGCGCGCAGATACTCCACCAGAGCGGCCTGAGAGTCGCCCTGCGCCATCAGCTTATTGCCGCGCGTCACGTGCCACGTCGCATCGGTCTCTTTCAGCCGATAGTAGGCTGTGCGGGTGCGCAGATTCTCCGGGGCTTTTTCATAGGCTCGCTTGAAGAAGTCATACGCTGCGTCGTAGTCCTCGCGTGCCTCAGCCGCTTCACCCTTGTTCATCAGCGCATGGACCGAGTCGGAGTGGCGCGCATACGCCGCAGGCCCGCCATCCACCAGAAAGACCAGACTCATCGCGCCTGCCAAAGCCCAGGCGGCAAAGTTCACACCTGCGGCGGCGCGCCTGCGACAAAAAAACCCATTGCGATTCATCCATCTCCCACTGTTCTGCAGATGCCCCATTCTAACAAAATCCTTCCCGCATCCGCCGTCGCCTGGAGCTTTGCATCCTTGGCAGTCTCGGCACAATCCCATTTGCGATACCATCAAAGAGGGGAGACCGACGCGGATGCCACGCCAATCCAGCCACACAATCGCGCCACCGGTTCGTTCGGCAGCCAAGCCGCAGCGTCCGCGTGACCCGGTGGCCAGCGGTGAGCGCGATGCGGCGCACAACCGCAGCGCATCGTTCCACTATTTCCTGCTGGACAAGGTGGAGGCAGGCATCGCTTTGCGCGGCACGGAGGTCAAATCGATCCGTCAGGGACAGGCCAATCTGAAAGATGCCTACGGCCTCATCAAGGACGGCGAAGCCTTTCTGCTCAACGTGCATATCGGCCCTTACTCCCACGGCAACATTGCCAACCATGACGCCCTGCGCACACGCAAACTGCTGCTGCATAAAGAGGAAGTGCGGCGTCTACACGGAAAGACGCAGATCAAAGGCCATACGCTCATCCCGACGCGACTTTATTTCCGCAACGGACGCGTGAAATGTGAGCTGGCCGTGGCCAAAGGCAAACAGGACTGGGACAAGCGCGAGACGGAGAAGCGCCGCGAAGCCGATCGGGAGTCACGAGCGGCCATCAACGCCAGCAAGCATCGCGCCAGCCGCGCATAAGACAAATCTCATCCTGCTCTCATCCTGCCCCGCTTTGCGCGCGGTCATCCCCAGTGGTTGTGTCGGCACAAAGCAAGACAGGCTCCGAGTGCGATAATGCGTCTATGAAAACGGAACTCGTCTCTGCCCCGCTCTCCGGGATGGCGGTCGATCTGCTGGCGATCTGCGCCGTCGATGACCAGACATCCAAAGACAAGAATGCTCTTCCGCAGCCGGTCCTGTTGACCGCGGACGCCGCTGTTCAAGCCGCCGCCGCTTCGGTGCTGGCCTCAGGCGAGTTCAAGGCAGGCGCCAATGAAACTCTGCTGCTGCACGCGCCTGCCGGCCTCAGCGCCCGGCGTCTGCTGATTGTGGGCCTGGGCAAGCGCGCCAAAGCCACGCCGCACTCCGTGCGCGCCGCCGCCGGAACAGCCGTGCGCTTCTGCAAGCCGCGAACGCTGCGCAATCTGGCCTTCACGCTGCCAACCGGTCTGGATGCCTTTGCCGCGGCTCGCGCCGCTGCGGAGGGCGTGCTGCTGGCGGACTTTGATCCGGACACCTATCGCTCGGACCGCAAGGATCAGGGGCTACACGCCGCCACGCTCGTCACCGTCGCAGACTCACTCGCCACCGCGCAGTCCGGCTTCCAGGAAGGCATCGTGCTTGCCGAGGCGCAGAACTTTGCGCGGGTGCAGGTCAACGAGCCGCCCAATGTGCTGACGCCCACGGTGCTTGGCCAGCGTGCTGCGCAGATGGCTCAGGCCGTGGGGCTGAAGTGGGAAGTCTACTCCAGCGAGAAGCTCCACGAACTCAAGATGGGCGCTTTCTGGTCGGTGGCCAAAGGCTCGGAAGAGCCGCCCGCGCTGATCGTGCTGACCTATGAGCCGGAGGGCTACAACGCCGCCACCTATAACGGCCCGGTTGTCGGACTTGTGGGCAAGGGAATCACCTTTGACACCGGCGGCATCTCCATCAAGCCCGCCGACGGCATGGAAAAGATGAAGTACGACATGGCTGGCGCTGCAGCGATGCTGGGTGCGATGCAGGCCATCGCCGGACTCAAGCCCAGGGTCAAGGTCATCTGCGTCGTCTGCTCCGCGGAGAACATGCCGGACGGCAAAGCCTACAAGCCCGGCGACATTGCAACCTCCATGCCGGACGGAACCAAACCCGGCAAATCGATCGAGATCATCAACACCGACGCCGAGGGCAGACTGGTGCTGGCCGACGGACTCACCTACGCTCGACAGCTTGGCTGCACCCATCTGATCGACGCCGCCACGCTCACCGGAGCCTGTGTCGTGGCCCTGGGCATGGTCAACGCCGGAGCCTTCAGCAACGACGACGCCACCTTCCGCCAGTTTGAAGCGGCCTATGAAAAGACCGGCGAAAAGTTCTGGCGACTGCCACTGGGCGACGAATACTTCGACCTGATCCGCAGCGACATCGCCGATATCAAGAACACGGGAGGGCGCTGGGGCGGAGCTGTTACCGCGGCAGAGTTTCTCAAGGTCTTTGTCGCGGATACGCCGTGGATTCACCTCGACATCGCGGGCATGGCCTGGATCGAAGACAGCCGTCCTTCCATTGCCAAAGGCCCAAGCGGCGTCGCCGTCCGCACCATCGCGGAATGGGTACGCACCTTCGCGGTCTGATCGCTCACCGAAGTCACACACCGCCCGGCGCGCAGCAGGCTGAAACTGCTCGCCGGGCCGAATTGCCTTCCGGAGATGTACGCCATGTCGGACTCCTTTGCAAAACGTCTCTTCACCGTGCTGCTCTCGGTCTTTGGCTTTGCCGTGGCTGCGCTGCTGTTGTGGATGGGCCGCGTCATCTTTCTGCTTCTCTTCGCCGCGATGATCGGCGCCATTCTGCTCTTTGCCGTTTCCCGCGCTTTGAGCGAGCGGCTGCGGCTTCATCGCGGGCTGGCTTTGCTGCTCTTTCTCGCGTTGCTGCTTGGCAGCGTGACCCTGTTTTTCCGGGTGGAAGGCCCGAGCATTCTCTCCCAGTTCGCGCAACTGCAAAATGACCTGCCCTTCGCTTTCCATCGCATCCTGGGCGAAGTGCATGAAACCGCATGGGGGCGTTGGCTGCTGACGCAATCGCCCGATCCGGACCAGATTGCCAACGGCGCACGCTTTGCGCTCACGCGGATTGGCGGCATTGTGCTCACCTCGGCCACAGTAGTCGCCGGGCTTGCCATCACCTTGCTGCTGAGCCTTTATCTGGCCGCCGAGCCGCTGATTTACTACCGCGGGCTGCGTCGTCTGGTGCCTCAGCTTTTTCGTCCTGTGCTGGATGAGTGCGTCTCCCGTGTCCGCAAGGCGCTGCTTTGGTGGATTCTGGCCAAGCTGCTTTCAATGACTTTTGTCGGCCTGTTGGTCGGCCTAGGACTGTGGCTGGTCGGCGTTCCGCTGCCCGGGCTGCTGGCGCTCATCGCGGCGCTGCTCACCTTCATTCCCAACGTCGGCCCGCTCATTGCGCTGGTTCCCGCATTCCTGCTGGGCCTGGCCAACTCTCCAATGACCGGCCTGCTGACGCTCGCTGTCTTTGCCGTCGTGTTTGTGCTGGAGGGCTACTTTGTCACGCCGTTGCTGGAGCGAAATCTGGTGCGTCTACCTCCGGCGCTCACGCTGCTGCTTCAGCTTCTGCTGGCAGCCGTTGCCGGGCCGATCGGCGTGGCTCTGGCCGCGCCCATTGCCGCTGCGGGCATCGCCATCTGCGACACGCTGCTGCGCGACTGAAATGCCAACGGGACAAATCGCCAGACTGCGCGCTTCGTCCCGTCGGGTTGACTGCTTCCGCTTTACTCCGGCAGAGTCTTCGAGCCTTCGACCGTCACCGTTGCATCAAGCGTCTGCGCCCCCGTACCTGGCTGGCCGCCGCCTACGCTGATCCTGTACGCTCCGGCTGGAATCTCCGGCTCACCCTCCGCCGAAACCATGCTCATATCCCGGCCTTCCAGGGCAAACTCCACCTGCTTCGTCTCGCCTGCGGCCAGATGCACCCTGCGGAACGATCGCAGCGCTTTCAGCGGAGCGCCCGGAACCTGCGGGAAGCTCAGATAGAGCTGGGCCACTTCATCGCCGTCGCGCTTGCCCGTGTTGGTCACTGAAACCTTCACCAGCACCGGATCGCCTGCCTTGACCGGCGTCGTCGGCGTCTCCAGATGGCTGTAGGCAAAGCTCGTGTAACTCAGCCCATAGCCGAATGGATAAAGCGGCGTACCCGTAAAGTAGCGGTACGTCCGGTTCTGCATCGAGTAGTCCTCAAACTTCGGCAACTGGTCCACACCCGTGTAGAAGGTCACCGGCAGACGTCCTGCGGGATTGTTCCAGCCGGAGAGCGTCTGCGCCACAGCCAGTCCGCCCTTTTCGCCCGGATACCACGCTTCCAG
>JAJXUS010000112.1 GCA_021782675.1 Acidobacteriota bacterium | reverse complement strand
ATCCTCGCGCACTTCGCCGCCCCAACCACGCCGGCAAACAACGCGAACGCGGTGTTGGCAATCCCCAGGAACGCGGCGATCATCGCTAGCAACTTGACATCGCCCAGACCTAGCCCCCATTTTCGGCGAATCAGCCCATAGATACCCTGGACCAGCAGGAGCGCGGCGGCCGCCACGGCCGCATCCCGCAGCGCCACCAGAGCAACCGCCCGTTGAGTATTCGCTCCCGGCACGAGGGCTCGCAAGGCAACGCCCATTACGATCCCGCTGAGCGTAAAGGCGTCTGGCAGCAGCATCGTCTGCGCATCCATGACGGCTAGCCCCATCAGCAGGAAGCAGGCGACGGCGACGACCAGCGTCTGCCACTGCGCGCCGAACCGCAACACACAAGCGACGAACAGTGCGGCGGTCGCCAGCTCCACCAGCGGATATTGCAAAGAAATTCTCGTGCGGCAGTGGCGGCAGCGCCCGCGCAACAGCAGCCAGCTCAGTACAGGAATGTTGTCCCATGCCGCGATCTGCTTTCCGCAGGCGACGCATTGCGACCGCGGATGCATGACGGAGCGATGCTGCGGCAGGCGGACGATGCAGACATTCAGAAAACTGCCAAGCAGAAGCCCGGCAACAATCGCCGCAGTCAGCAAAATCGGAAGATGAGTCAGCGCCGGCTCCACTGGCCCGCAGTATAGCCGCATGCGCGCAGCCGATAAGATGAAGAGTATGGAGAATCCTTCGCCCGCAGATCGGACAGCCCGCGATTTTGAACTGCCGCAGAGCTTTCTACGAGCGGTCGGCACCATGCGCCGCCTGCGGGCGCCCGGCGGCTGCCCGTGGGATCGCGAGCAGACCTTCCAGTCTTTGCGGCGTTTTTCTCTTGAGGAAGCTTATGAAGTGGTCGATGCGGTGGAGCGCGAAGACTGGCCGGGCCTGAAAGATGAACTGGGCGATCTGTTGCTGCAGGTGCTCTTCTACGCGGAGATGGCGCAGGAGGCCGGACTGTTTGGACTGCGCGATGTGATCGATACGCTCAATGAAAAATTAGTGCGCCGCCATCCCCACGTATTTGCGCAGGAGCATGCCGAGAATGCCGAGCAGGTCGTGGCGAACTGGGAGTCGATCAAGCGCGAAGAGCGTGCCGCTAAAAATCAAGGGGCGCCGACGCCCCTGCTCGATGCCGTACCGCGCGCGATGCCAGCGTTGATGGAGGCTGGCAAGCTGGGCAGCAAGGCAGCCGCGGT
The DNA here is from genome assembly GCA_021782675.1 of Acidobacteriota bacterium. Taxonomy (GTDB): domain Bacteria; phylum Acidobacteriota; class Terriglobia; order Terriglobales; family Acidobacteriaceae; genus JAKAUB01. The sequence goes on along the minus strand of JAJXUS010000112.1, from coordinate 5,587 downwards.
TGGCTTTGATTGGCCGGAGGCTGCGCCCGTGGTCGAGAAGCTGCGCGAAGAAATTGCAGAGCTGGAGCAGGCGATGGTCCTGCCAGATGCGGCGGCCCGCAGCCACGCTGTCGAAGAGGAGCTGGGCGATCTGCTGTTCACCGCCGCCAGCCTGGCGCGTCACAGCAAGCTGCAGCCGGAGCTTGTCCTGCGCGGGGCAAATGCAAAATTTCGCCGGCGCTTTGGCGCGCTGGAGGCCATGGCCGAGGCCTCCCTGGAATCGCTCTCCGCCGAGGAGCTTGATCGGCTGTGGACCCGCGTGAAAGCTGAAGAGCGGAGCTCGCCGGCATGACGCAACTGCCGCAGATCGAAATTCGCCCGGGAAGGTCCTTTGCGGAGATCGACGCGTGCATTGGGCTGCAGCGTGCGGTCTGGCAGTATCCAGAGCTCGACGTGGTGCCACGGCGAATGTTTGTCGTCGGACAGGCGATCGGCGGGCATCTCTTTTGTGCCTGGGCGGGCGATCAGCTCGCCGGCTATGCGTTTGCCATTCCAGGAATGCGCGAGGGGCATCCCTACCTGCACTCGCACATGGTCGCGGTGGCGGAGGCGTTTCGGAATCGGGGAGTCGGCTACCGGCTGAAACTGGCGCAGCGCGAGGACGCCATCGCCCGCGGCATTCCGCTGATCGAGTGGACGTTCGATCCGACGCAGGGGCGCAACGCGCACTTCAACCTGAACAAGCTGGGCGCTATCGTGCGCCGCTATTCGCCGGACTTTTATGGGCCGTCAGCGTCTGCAATTCATCGCGGACTGCCTACCGACCGTCTGCATGCGGAGTGGTGGGTGAACTCATCGCGTGTTGTTGGCCTGCTGCGTGACCGAAGTTTGCCGAGCCCTTCCATTCAGCGCACAGTGACGGTTACAAATACCGGACAATCGTCCTTTGTCCCGACCAGTGATAAACTCCGGGTGCCTGAGAATCCTGCGCTGGAATCGATGCTGCATCTTCGCCGGCAGCTGTTGGATGCGTTTTCTCAGGGGCTCTGTGCTGTGCAGTTTCGTGCGGAGGAGCCGCAGCCAGCTTATCTGCTGGCGGATGCAAGTTCCATGACCGGGATCGATTTCCTGCCAGCCGGAGTAGACGCGCCGGTCTGGCGAAAAGATGAGGAAGCATGAAGATCGACAGTATTGTTCTGCGTGAGATTGGCATGCCTTTGGTGCGGCCGTTTGAGACCAGCTTTGGGCGCACGACCAGCCGCCGCATTGTGCTTGTGGAGGTGAATGCCGAAGGATTTACCGGCTGGGGGGAATGCACCGCCGGGGAGCACGCGGGCTTCAGTGAAGAGACTACCGACACGGCGTGGATCATGCTCGCCAACGAGCTGATTCCCGCACTGCTTCACGTCGATGTTGAAGGCGGCGGCGATTGCCCGCGCGCGCTGTCGCACGTTCGCGGCAATCGCATGGCGAAGGCTGCGCTGGAAAATGCAGTCTGGGATGTCGAGGCTTTGCAGGCCAATCTTCCGCTGGCGGAACTGCTGGGGGGAACCCGCAAGCGCATCGAATGCGGTGTCTCCATCGGGTTGCAGCCGTCGCTCGATGAGCTGATGGAAGTGGTCGAGCGCGAACTGGCTGCGGGCTACCGCCGCATCAAGCTCAAGTGCAAGCCAGGCCGCGATGTTGAAATGTTTGCGGCCATTCGTCAGCGCTGGCCCGACATTCTGCTGAGCTGCGACGCAAACGGTTCCTATCGCCTGAAAGACGAAGGGCACATCCGAACCTTTGACGAGTTCGGTCTGCTGATGATCGAGCAGCCGCTCTGGCATGATGATTTTTACTTCCACTCCCTGTTGCAGCGGCAGCTTGAGACGGCCATCTGTCTGGATGAGCCGATCCGCAACCGTCGCGACGCGCTGGCCGCGATTGCCATGGGTTCCTGCCGCATCATTAACGTGAAGCTGGGCCGCGTCGGCGGATTCAGCGAAGCGATTCGCGTCCACAACGTGACGGCGGAGCGGGGGATTCCCATCTGGTGCGGCGGCATGCTGGAAAGCGGCATTGGCCGGGCACACAACATCGCCATGTCGTCCTTGCAGAACTTCCGTTTGCCCGGAGACGTGTCCGCCTCGCAGCGCTATTGGCACCAGGACATCGTCGAGCCCGCGATTGAAGTCTCCGCAGCGGGCGAGATTGAAATCCCGCAGGTCGCCGGGCGCGGTTACGAAGTGAATCGCCGCCTGGTGGAGGAGCTGACGGTACGCGCGGAAACGTTCCGGCCGCGCAACCGCGCACACAGCGCGCCCGCAGAGCCGGTACGCGCGCGCGCCTGAAGAAGCACCCGCGTCAGCTTTGCCATTGGGGACCGAGCAGCCAATCGGCCGCCTCGCGATATCCCCAACCGGCAGGCGTCGGGGAGTAGTCGGTTGCAAACTCCTCGACGTCGATGCGAATCGGCTTCAGCATCAGCGCTTTGCCGTCCAGCCGCAGACGCAGGTGCGAAAGCTGCCAGCCGCAGCACTGCGTAGGCGCCTGTTCAAACAGGATGTCTCCGCCCGGGTACAAAACGCCCAGCACCTTCCAGCCAAAATCAACGTCCCGGTAGACGTGCCCTTCGACGCGTGCGACACGCAGCGACTGCCCGTCCACGAGCATCTCGCCGCGAATGCCGGTCAGGATGCGCGATTCAAAGTCAGGGGGTGTCCAGTGTGCATTGGGCTCCAGCGTCAGCCGGATGAGCGGACCGTGCGGCGACGCGACAGTGCCCGCGTAGCGATAAATGAACGCCTGCGGCAGCGCGCGCGTCAGCTTTATAATGCGCGCCGCATCGCGCTGTTCCATCTGCCGCCGGTGGGCCTCCACGGCAGGATCGGTGCGCACCTTTTGCAGGCGAACCTCTTCAATCTGCTGCTGAACCGCGCTGAGCGGTTCGCTGTGAATGGCAATCAACCGCGCGACGCCGCCTTCATGCGTTTCGACGATCTGCTTGGTCGTGTCGCCTTTGGCCGTCACTTTGCGCAGCCGGTAACGCAGGGGCTGCCGGGTCCCGGAAAAATTTTGGATCTCATTTGCGCATACCTGCTGCACCAGCTTCGCTGGATCGCTCTGCGCCAGGGCCAGCGCCGTCTGCGCGCTGTCTGCCCGCGCCAGGCGGGGCAGTGCAAAAAGTACCGTGACCAGGAACAGAAAGGCAGAAAATCGACGAAGCACTCGTGCGTTCTGACGGAGCGGGGTAGGATAAAGGCAGCGCATTCCGGTAACGATGATTTTGCGATCCAATCGGTTTCATCAGAGGCAGCATGAATTTTTCCGCTGCCCCTCGATCGTAGACAGAAAAAGCCCGGGCCGCCCGGCGAAGAGAGTGTGATGCGTCCTATTTTTCAGCGGAATGATTCCGGCAGCAAGGCAAATGCGCGTGGCGCTGCCTCCGGGGCCCGGACGCCGCGCCGCTCCAGCGGCTGGGCCAGGATTCTGGAGCGCCTGAAGGCGGAACAGGGCCTGCGCGTGCTGGACATTGGCCCCACATCCCCAGCCAATATTAACTTTCTGACGGAACTGGGCCACAGCGTGTATATGGCCGATCTGGTGGCGGAGGCGGTCAAGCCGGACTGGGTCATACCCGCTACGGAGGATCGCCCGCTAAGCTACGATGTGCCTGCATTTCTGGCAAAGCATATGGACTTTGGCGGCCGCAAGTTCGATGTGATTCTCTTGTGGGATACGGTCGATTATGTCCCGGCGCCGATTGGCGCTGCCATCATCAGCCAGCTTGCATCGGTGCTGTCGGAAAAGGGGCAGGTGCTGGCCTTCTTCCACTCGAAGAACACCGGTCCGGAGACGGCCTTTAGCCGGTATCACGTGATGGATGGCGATACGCTCTCCGTCCAGCCAGGCCCGGACCACCCGATCCTGACGGTCTATCAGAACCGCCAGGCCGAGACGCTGCTGCAGGATATCGGCGCCTGCCGCTTCCTGCTGGCCAAGGACAATACGCGCGAGGTCATCGCAAGCCGGTAGTTTGCAGTCAATGAAACTAAAGCTTATTCGCGCAAAACAATTATCTTGACTTCTTCGATCAGCTCGGCCTAGTCTCAGGGCGTCCTGTAGCTAGGGCCTGGCTGGTTGAGGTCGCAAGTATGCTGATCGCAGGCTTTCAGAACACGTGCAGTCGCCGGCGTTGGGCACCCTCGCTTCGTCGCAAACTTATCGCGAGCAACGGAACGTTCGCACGGCGGGAACTGCTCACTTCACCAGTCTTTCCGGCTCTATTCAAATCCTTCAAACAATAAAACAATTCAGTCTTCTGTTTCGAATTCGCTGAAGAGGAGATTTGCGGCATGAAATGCAGAATCGCTTTTCTTATCTGTCTCGGGGTTTTCACAACTTTCAGTATTAAGAAACCTCTGAAGAACTCTCCGATCCACAACTGTGTTGGGTAATGTGGAGTTGAGGAGAAGATCACGCATGCGGCAGATGACGTTGGCCCATCAAGCAGATTTCCAGCGGTACTCGAAGAAGACGCGGCGGGAGCAGTTTCTGGAAGAGATGGATGCGGTGATGCCGTGGGCTGAGTTGTTGGCGCTGGTCGCGCCGTACTACTCGAAGGGCGAGACGGGCCGCAAGCCTGTGGGACTTGCGATCATGCTGCGGGTTTACTTTCTGCAGCAGTGGTTTGCGTTGTCGGATCCGGGGGTGGAAGACGCGCTGTATGAATCACCGGTGCTGCGCCGCTTCGCCGGTATCGATCTGGGCCACGCGCCGGTGCCGGATGAGACCACGATCCTGAACTTCCGTCATTTGCTGGAAGCACACGAATTGTGCGGCCAGATGCTGGACGCGGTGAACGTGTATCTGGCGGGCAAGGGCATCCGCATCACCACCGGCACGATCGTGGATGCGACCATCATCCATGCTCCGTCGTCAACCAGGAACGAGAGCCGGCAGCGGGATCCGGAGATGCATCAGACGAAGAAAGGCAACCAGTGGTACTTCGGCATGAAGGCGCACATCGGCGTGGATTCCAAAGAAGGCATCGTGCACTCGGTTTGCTCGACGGCGGCATCGGTGTCCGATGTGCACATGCTGCCGGATCTGCTGCATGGCGATGAAACGAAGGTCTGGGGTGACGCTGGGTATCAGGGCCAGACGGAGGTGATTCATCAAGCCGCGCCCGGAGCGCAGGACATGACCTCGCGCCGGGTGAAGACCAAAGCAGGTGTAGATGAAGCCGAGAAGCGCAGGAATCGGACCGAGGCCCGCGTACGCGCCAAGGTGGAGTGGCCGTTCCGCATCCTGAAGCGGGTGTTCGGATTTACGAAGGTGCCATATCGCGGCTTGAGGAAGAACCACGAGTGGCTGTGTGCGGGGTTCGCGCTGGCGAACATCTACCAGCACCGCAGGCGGCTCGCCAAGGTCACTCTACGAACGGTCCCCGTCGGGGCATAGTGTGTCCGGCGGAGGCCAGATGAGCCTCCGCCGGACAAAATAACATCGCGGATCGCCCCTAAATACGCTTCGCTGGCGCGACAACGAAGCAAAGGCAGCTCAGCATCCTTATAACTCGCTGTTCTTCAGAGGTTCCTTAGAGACCGCAAGCGGTTGGCCCAGG
>JAJXUS010000111.1 GCA_021782675.1 Acidobacteriota bacterium | reverse complement strand
GATTTACTTTTAGGGTCGGCTGATGATTTGCAGATGGTCAGCGGCGATCAAGCGGCGTGCCTGTCCACGCGCGTGTGCTGACCACGGCCCCGAGGGATCGAGCCGCGCATAGGTCATCCAGTGGGGCAGTGCGCGGCGGTGCTCGCCGATACGCTCATACGCCAGCGCCAGATTGTAGTGTGCGTCGGCGTACTTCGGCGCAATGCAGATGGCGGCCCGATAGGCCGCGATGGCTTCGTTCAGACGCTGCAGTTCATCCAGGGAGTTGCCAAGGTCAAAGTGGGCCAGCGCATAGTTGGGGTCGGCCTCCGTGGCGCGCCGGTACATCGCCTCCGCCTGCAAAAACTGGCGCTGGTTGTAGTAGACCGTTCCGAGATTAATGAGGGCGGCGGCGTGGTCCGGCTGCAGCTCAATCGCCTCGCTGTACAACTCGATGATGTCCCGCACCGGGCCCTGCGCATCCTCCAGCCGCACCGCTTCATGGAAGAGACTGGCCGCGCGCGACTCCCGGAATTGTTGCACCGCCGCTTCACCAATAACCGTACAGCTTGCGGGAGCTCCGCTGCCGTCGAAGTCAAAGACCAGTTGGCGCGAGACGGGTTCGACCAGGGCACCCTGATGCCGGAAGGCGATCCGCGACCGCGCCGTGACCATGCCGGCTTCCAGCAGGGGATTGGCCATGCCGGAGACGCGCTGCATCGCCTGGACGGAGGCCGAGATTCTGGAGCTGCGGATACGCTCCAGCGAGAGCAGACGGAGTTTTCTGAGTTGAGAGAGTTGCTGGAAGGAGTAGGTTTCGAGAGCGGCAATGAGGCCTGCCCGCTCCCAGCTCTGGAGCTGGCGCGAGGTCAGCTGCAAAATTCTCAGGACATCCTGACGGCTGTATCGGGTCACAAATTGTGCTCGCTGTGTACCGTCTCTCGACCTGATTATGCGGTGGAATCTATCGAATCGCAACAATCTTTGAAGAATTTCCTAGGAAATCACGTCCCAAACGACGACTTGGCTCACTGAGCGCAATCCAATCGAGGGCAGTCAGCGTCTATGAGAGGGTGCTGCCACCGGGCCAGGAAGCAAAGCTTTCTCCAGCATCGCTCGTCACGCGCCAGAACCTTGAGGCGCAGTTGAGCGCGCTGCGCCGCGCCGCGCGCGATCCGCAGGCTGGCATCTTCGGGCCCGCTTCTGTCAGTTGGAAGCTCAATCGCGAGTCGGCCGTCTTTCTGGGTGCGGGCCGCGCCGCATTATTGCAACTGGCGCATCCCTGGGTGACGCACGCGCTCCATCAGCACTCGAACACGCTCAACGATCCCATCGGCCGCTTTCACGGCACCTTCCGCGTCATCTACACCATGCTGTTCGGCGCCACGCCGCAGGCCTTCGCCGCCGCGCGCGGCCTGCACACACTGCACACGCGCATCCGTGGAGAGGTCCCGAACAGCGCCGTCACGCCGCGCGCCGGCCAGCATTATGAAGCCAATAATGTTGACGCGCTGGTCTGGGTGTTCGCCACACTGGTGGAGAGTGCGGTGCTCGCCTACGGCTTTGTCCTGCCGCCGCTGACTGGCGAAGAGTGCGAACGCTATTACGCCGAGACGAAACACATGGCGGCGCTGTTCGGCATCCCTGCGGCCGCGTTGCCGCCGGACTGGCCGGCCTTCCTGCGCTACTGCCAGGCCATGCAAGCCTCCGACGTCCTCGGCGTGGATGAGCTTGCGCGCACCATGGCGCATCGATTGCTCGCCGGCTCTGGCTCCTGGGTGCGGCCACCGGGCTGGTACCGCGCGTTGACCGCAGGATGGCTGCCGCCGCGTTTTCGCAGGGAGTTTGCGCTTGTGTATTCACCCCGCGAGCAGCGCGTCGTTGCCCGCACGGAGCGCTGGCTGCCACCGTTCTATCGCAGCCTGCCCGCACGCATCCGCCGCACCGGACCGTACTTTGAGGCGCTGGAGCGCATGCGCAGTAAGCCGCCCAGTCTTCTGACGCGCATCAATAATCGTTTCTGGATGGGGCAAAGTTTCCTGATGTATGCGGAGATTGCGCAGGGAGAGGATCAAAATGCTGGAGCCGACGATCGGACTTGAACCGATGACCTGCTGATTACGAATCAGCTGCTCTACCAACTGAGCTACGTCGGCGCGCTTGCGGTGGGTGCACTGCAGGGTCCGCGGCATGGCCCGAAACCTTCGTGCAGGGCTCACGGCGGATGTTTCCAAGGTAGCACAGGAGCGGCAAAATTTGCGGCACGATCGGCGGGTCTGCAACGCGTCTGCAGATGCGCGCCGCTTGATAGAATCGGGCTGATGCCAGCCGTTGCCAGCGTTTCTCCGGAAATTCGCGCCCAGTACGAACCCGTCATCGGGCTCGAGGTGCACGTTCAGCTTCTGACCGAGACAAAAGCGTTTTGCGGATGCTCCACCCGCTTCGGGTCCGCGCCCAATACGCAGGTCTGCCCGGTATGCCTGGGTTTGCCGGGAGCGCTGCCCGTGCTCAATCGCCGTGCGGTGGAGTTTGCCACGCTGGCGGCGATGGCGCTGCAATGCACCATTAACGAAACCTCCGTCTTTGCGCGCAAAAACTACTTTTATCCCGATCTGCCCAAGGGTTACCAGATTTCGCAGTTCGACAAGCCAATCGCCGAGCATGGCGCGATCGACATCTTCGTGGCCGGCGCCTCCAAGCGCATCGGCATCACGCGCCTGCATATGGAAGAGGACGCGGGCAAGAGCCTGCATGACGGGTTGCCGGACTCGCGGGACTTCACCTCGATTGACCTGAACCGCTGCGGGACGCCGCTGATTGAGATTGTCAGCGAGCCGGATATCCGCTCCGCGGACGAAGCATATGACTACCTCACGCGGCTCAAGGAGATTCTGCTCTACACGCGCGTCAGCGATTGCAACATGGAAGAAGGTTCGCTGCGCTGCGACGCCAACGTGAGCGTGCGGCGCAAGGGTGCTCCAAAATTCGGCGCCAAGGTCGAGGTAAAGAACGTCAACAGCTTCCGCTTTATCCGCGCGGCGCTGGAGTACGAAATCGAGCGCCAGATCGAATTGGTAGAGCGCGGCGAGCGCGTGCCGCAGGAGACGCGCCTCTACAATGCGAACGAGGGCCGCACGTATCCGATGCGCTCCAAAGAGCAGGCGCATGATTATCGCTATTTTCCGGAACCGGATCTTCCGCCGCTGATCGTCTCCGACGCCTGGCGCAGGGAGATTGCGGCCACGCTGCCGGAGCTGCCGGATGCGCGGCGTAAGCGCCTGGCGGAGGAGTACGGCATTACGCCGCAGGATGCTGAAGTGCTGACCGCAACGCGCGAGCTGGCCGATCAGTTTGAGTCGGCGGCGCGGGCCGCAAAGAATCCGAAGCGCGTCGCCAATCTGGTGCAGAGCGAGCTGTTGGGCCGGCTGAACGCCAGTGGTCTGGCGATGGAAGAGTCTCCGCTCACCATGCGCGGCATTGCGCTGGCTGCCGACCGCGCCGAGGCCGGTGAGCTGTCGAGCAAGATGCTGAAGCAGCTCTTTGACCGCTGCTTTGAGACGCGCGAAGACTTCGACGTGGTCTATGAGCGGGAGAAGCCGCAGCAGATCAGCGACTCGAGCACGCTGGAACGCATGGTGGACGAAGTGATCGCTGCCAACCCGAAGCAGGTGGAACAATACCGCGGCGGCAAAAAGACGGTCGCCGCGTTCTTCGTCGGCCAGGTAATGAAGCTGTCAAAGGGGCAGGCCAATCCCGCGCTGCTCAACGAACTGGTCACCAAGAAGCTCGACGCCTAAGAAGACGCCGTCATGCTGAGCGAAGTGAAGAGTCCGGGCATTGCTTTTCTCTGCGATACAAATGCAGAGGTCCCTCGCTACACTCAGGATGACTCGGTAAATTGCATTGTCACTGTTGCTGTAGAAGACGCCGTCATTCTGAGCGAAGCGAAGAATCCGGGTATTGGCTTTTCTCTGCAGTCCAAATACAGATGTCCTTCGCTCAGGGCGACGGCAGTTTTCGGCGTATGCCTCTACGCCAATCGGCAAATGCTTAGACCATCGCCTCCGAGAACAGAAAGTCCTTGTGCCACTCGGTCTTCATGCCGGCCTCGCGCAGCACCGTGCTGAGCTGCGCCCAATGGCGCATGGAGTGAAACATGATGTGCACGAAGAGCTTGCGCCGTGATGCCTGCAGCGTGCCCGCGGACACCGTCTGCAGCCGGACGATCTCTTCGAGCGCTGTCATGTCGGCGCCCGCCAGAAACTGCCGCAGATTGCGGATCGCCTGCTCATGCACGTCGAACAACTGCTGCAGGGCGCCAGCCGGAATCGCATCATAGGCCGTGACGGGGTGATCCATCAGCCGTTGTGAGTGGCGCAGCTCGACAGCGAATGTATGCTTGAGCAGGCCGCGTACGGTGCCGCTGTCATAAATGGAGCAGGGAAGTTCCAGTGCTGAAGGGTTGGCGGCAAACCAGGTGTGCCACTTTTGCGTGGTGGATTCGTTGTCGGCCAGCAGTTCCAGCAGCGTAACGCCGGGTGCGCTCATAGGGTGACATCCTCCAATGACTGCCGCGCGATATCGCGGCGGCAGTATTTTCCCTGAAACTGAATCGCGTCGATAGCGGCGTACGCCCGCTGCTGCGCCTGCCGCAGGGTCTCACCCAGCGCGGTCACGGCGAGCACGCGGCCGCCTGAGGTCACGACGGCTCCCTCGCTGCGCGCTGTGCCAGCGTGGAAGACGACAACATCCTCCATGCGGGCCACTTCGTCGAGTCCCGTAATCGGATGGCCCGCGCTGAAGCTGCCGGGATAGCCGGCCGAAGCAGCAATCACCGTGATGGATGGCTGCCGCTTCCACGCAAGCTGATCGGACGCCAGCCGCCCGGCTGCCGCGGCGTCCAGGGCTTCCAGCAGTCCGCGGTGTTCGCCCCTCACTTCAATGCGGGGCAGAATGGCCTCGGTCTCCGGATCGCCAAAACGTGCGTTGAATTCGAGCAGCATCGGCCCGCGTGCCGTCATCATCAGCCCGCAGTACAACACACCGCGGAACGGCGTCCCCTCGGCGGCCATGCCGTCAATCGCCGGCTGCGCAATGTGGGCCACCAGCCAGTCCACCATCTCTGGCTCCAGCAGCGTGTTGGTGGAGTACGCGCCCATGCCGCCAGTGTTGGGCCCGGTATTGTTTTCCCCAATGCGCTTATAGTCCCGGGCCGGAGCCAGCGGCAGCACGCGTTCTCCGTCGGAGAGCACGAGCAGCGAAACCTCATCGCCAGTCAAAAACTCTTCCAGTACCACCGCCGGCTGGCGGCTGCCCAGCAGGCGTCCGTTCAGCATCTCCTGCGCGGCCGTCCGGGCGATCTCCTTCGAGTCACAGATGGCCACGCCCTTGCCTGCGGCCAGCCCGTCGGCCTTCACGACCACTGGCGTCGTGAAGTGGGTCAACGCCTCGTCGATTTCTTCCAATGAATGGCAGACCGCGTAACCCGCTGTCGGCAGGTTGTGCCGCTGCATAAACTGTTTGGCGAAAGCCTTGCTCGTCTCCAGCATGGCGGCGGCGCGCGTGGGGCCAAAGACGCGATAGCCGCGCAGTGTCAGCTCATCCACCAGCCCCAGGCTCAGCGGCAGCTCCGGACCGATTACCGTCAGGTCCGGCTGCTCCGCCATCGTCACGCTCAGCAGGCTGGATAAATCTTTGATGTCCACCGGAACGCATCGGGCGATTGCGGCGATTCCCGCATTGCCTGGCGCGCAAACCACCTCCGGCGCAGCCGGCGACTGCAGGATTGACCAGACAAGCGCGTGCTCGCGGCCGCCGCTGCCGATTACCAGAACTTTCATTGCGATCGTGTACTCCCCGGGCGCATAAACCGTTTCTGCCAGAGTATCAGCCGCTACGGATGACCGGGTGCGCAGCGAGGAGCCAGGAAGCTGGGGAGGGGCCAGCCGCTATCGCGTCTTGATGTGCGCCTCGATGCGGTTGTACTCCGCCGTCGGAATGACGCCCTTCTTGCGAAGCTCTTCGGTCGAGGAATAAGGCCGGTTGGCGATGATGCGGTCGGCGCGGGCACTGTCAATGCCGGGCAGCTTCTCAAGCTCCAGCTTGCCGGCGGTGTTAATGTTCACAGCCTTCTCCCCGCGCAAGCCATCGTAGACGCCCTGCACGACCGCCTTTGCATCCTGTTTGGCGGTTTCGGTCGCGGCTGCGGTGTTCTGGCGGATGGCCTGAGGATTCTGGCTGGCGGGGGCACATCCTACGCCGGCGGCCACAACGCTCAGGCTCACGGTCATCAGGAGTCGTTTCATGTGCAGGTAAGATGCGAATACGGCGAAAAGTTTGGCTGACTGTTCTGGCCCAGGGGAGTGCCTTCCGTCATGCAACCGACTGCAAGTGCCGGAGAAACCTTCTCGCGCCAGAGCATCGTCCGTCCCGCAGGCCAGCGGGCGGCCTGGATTGCGCTGGCGCTGCTGACCGGCCTGAACCTGCTGAACTACATTGACCGCTACGTGCTGGCCGGGGTGCAGCCGCTGGTGCAATCGGCCTTTCATGTGACCGACGAGCAGGTCGGCGGCCTCACCTTCGCCTTCTTCATTACCTACATGCTGGCCTCGCCGGTAACCGGCTGGCTGGGCGACCGTTACCCCCGCAAGCCGCTCATCGTCGCCGGCGCCCTGGTCTGGAGCCTGCTGACACTGGCGACCGGGCTGGTGCACACCTTCAGCGAACTCTACTGGCGGCACGCGCTGGTTGGCATTGGGGAGGCCAGCTTCTGCATCTACGCGCCCGCCTTGCTGTCGGACTACTGGCCCGCGGAGCAGCGCAACCGCATTCTGACTCTGTTTTATCTC
>JAJXUS010000110.1 GCA_021782675.1 Acidobacteriota bacterium | reverse complement strand
CTGGTCGCGGTTACGCTGAGCGTACTGCTCATCGCCGCGCTGGCCGCCGCGCTGCCCGCCTGGCGGGCCGCCGTGCTGGAACCGATGGTTGCGCTGCGGCATGAATAGATGCGCTATACCAGGTCAGGCCATTTCCGTGCACCGTGCAGGACGGTCAGAATCTCAATCTGGTTCCGGCGAACGCGATAGATCAAAAGAAACGGCGTGCCGGGAACTGCAAACTGGCGAGTGCCAGCGACAGTTCCCTTGCGGCCGATCTCGGGAAAACGCGACAGACGTTCCGCGCACTCGAAGATGCGCCGCACTGTCTGGATGGCAGCCGTTGGATTGTCAACGTCTGTATAGTCTCTGACCTGTTCCAGGCGGCGGAGGGCACGCGGGAGCCAAAATACATTCAACGCGTCAGCCGTTCATAGACGCGGCGAACCTGCTCCTCGGTGGCGAAGTCCGCGGCATCCGCTTCCCGCAGGCTATTCTCAATCTCGCGCATCTGCCATCGCTGAATTTCAAGATAATTTTCCAGTGCCTCATCGATCAGTTGCGTGCGCGGGCGGCGCTGCCGCTTCGCCAACGCATCCAATTGCTTCACCATTTTGGACGTGGCACGGAAGCTGACACCGACTTTCTGCATAACTGTATTTACTGTAAGACATCGTCTTGCAAAAACCGTGCACCGGAACCAAGAATGTCCCGCAAAAAATGACGCCCAGGCCGGCGGGCGTTGCGTCTGCCGTCTGCGATCCATACAATCCATTGACGTGAACACAGTCCGCGCTATCTATCCCGGTTCGTTCGATCCTGTCACCAACGGTCATCTGGATTTGATCGCGCGGGGTTCGAGAATCTTCGACCATCTCATCGTCGCCATCCTCAACAACTCTGAAAAGCAGACACCGCTGTTTCCCGTGGAGGAGCGGGTCGAGATGATCACCGCCGCTACCCGCGAGTTCGGGAACGTCTCCGTGGGCACCTTTGACGGCCTGCTGGTGGAATTTGCGCGGCAGCAGCAGGCGCAGGCCCTGCTGCGCGGCATCCGCGCCATCAGTGACTATGAATATGAGTTTCAGATGGCGCTGATGAACCGCCGCCTGGCGCCGCAACTGGAAACTGTCTTTATGATGCCGGCCGAAAAATACTCCTACGTCAGCTCACGGTTGATTCGCGAAGTCTTCCGTCTTGGCGGCTCGGTAGAAGGCCTCGTACCGCCGCTCGTTGTCGAGCGGATGCGCGCCCGGAACGGATTTCCCGGCGACTCCTGATCAGCGCTTACACCGGCGGACGCACACTGGTCCAAAACAGGAACTGCCGCAGCCGGCGCTTTGCATGGTTTGCCGCTGCGCGCTGCAGATAGCCAGGATTCGAATACACTCAAACTTTGTCGATGCGGAATCATCCTCAACCCGTACCAGATGAGACCTTCTGGCGCGGACGCCGCGTTCTGATCACGGGCCATACTGGCTTTAAGGGACAGTGGCTGGCGCTGTGGCTTGGCCAGATGGGCGCGCCGGTGTGGGGGTATGCGCGTTCCGAGCGAGCGCAGCCCTTTGCCGACACAACCGCGTACCGCGGCGACATTTGCGACGTGGAGGCCCTGCGGACAGCCGTGCAAGCGGCCCAGCCGGAGGTCATCTTTCATCTCGCCGCGCAGCCGCTGGTGCGCCGCGCGTTCCATGACCCCGTCGATACCTACCGCACCAATATTGTCGGCACGGCCAATCTGCTGAATTGCGCGCGCCAGCAGAAATGCGTGCGGGCGGTACTCGTTGTGACGACGGATAAATGCTACGAGCCGCAGCCCGAAGTCTTATCGTTTCGTGAAGGTGACCGGCTGGGCGGGAGCGACCCGTACAGCAACAGCAAGGCCTGCATGGAGATGGTGACGCAGGCCTTCGCCCAGTCCTACTGGCCCGCAGGCGGCGCCGGTATCGCCACGGCGCGCACGGGAAATCTGATCGGGGGCGGCGATTGGGCCGAAGATCGTCTGATTCCCGATCTGATGCGCCGCTTTGCCGCCGGTCAGCCGCCCACGCTGCGCAATCCGCGGGCACTTCGCCCCTGGCAGTATGTGCTGGAGGTGCTGCGCGGCTACCTGCTGCTGGCCGAGCGTCTGGTAAAGGCGCCGCAGATGGCAAAGGGTGCGTGGAACTTTGGACCGGCGGCCGACGGCGTGCGCCCGGTGGGATGGGTGGCGGAGCAGTTGACGCGCGCGTGGGGGATGGCGGCGCCATCGTGCATGCAGCCCGGCGGCTTGCCGCAGGAGATTCCCATGCTGCAGCTCGATTGCTCCAAGGCGTCCGCAAGGCTGAATTGGCGGCCGCTGCTGCCGCTGGAAGCGGCGCTCGCGGCAACCGCTCGCTGGTACCGGCAGGCCGCCGAGGGTGCGGATGTCCGGCAGATTTCGCAGGCGTTGCTGGCGGAGTATTGTGCACAGATTGGCGAGCTGGCCAGCGTTCCATCGTTGACCAGGGTGGATGCATGAGCGACGCGCGGCCCACGCTGTCCATCGCCATGATCGCGCGCAACGAGGAGGCGATTCTGGCGCGGACGCTGGAGAGCGTCCGCTGGGCGGATGAGATCGTCATCGTCGATTCCGGCTCGACGGACCGCACGCCCGAGATCGCCCGCTCGTTTGGCGCACGGCACATCTTCAACCGCGACTTTCGCGGATTCGGCCCGCAGAAGGACCTGGCCATCGACACCTGCACCAGCGACTGGATTTACCTGCTGGATGCGGATGAAGTCGTGACCCCGCAGCTGGCCGAAGAGATTCGCCAGACGATTGCGGCGCCAAAGTTCGATGCCTACTGGCAGCCGCGGATCAACCTGTTCATGGACCGGTGGATCCGGCACGGCGGCTTTTACCCGGACAAGAAGCTGCGGCTGTTCCGCCGGGGAAGCGCACACATGGCGGGTGCGGAGCCGCATGGTTCGCCGCAGTGCACGTGCGCTTCCGGCAGCCTGACGCATGCGCTACAGCACTACGCCTATCCGTCATTCCGGAAATATTTGTCGCACATGAACGGCTATAGTTCCGACGGAGCGGCTGCGCTGGCGGCCCGCGGGAAACGCAGTGCGTCGCTCTTCGCGTTCACGGCGAATGCTCTGCTCAACCCTGTGCTGACGTTCGTTAAAAACTACTTCTTCCGGGTGGGATTTTTAGACGGCAGGCAGGGATTGATCCTGCACATCAATCACTCGGTCTACGTGCACTGGAAATACGTCAAAGCCTGGGAGAGTGCGCGCAGCAGAGCGTCGGCACACGGGCAACCGGGCGATACCGAGAGTTGAAGAGTTGGGGGAGGTGCGGGGGCGCTGCGGCCGGCTTTCTTTCAGCCGACCAGACCGGGAACCGCCCAGGCCTTTGAGTTCTTGGTTTCCATCAGTTCTACCCGGGCAGCAGGGCGTTTCACACCCAACTCGATCCCGGCATCCGTCCAGCGCTGGATGGAGTAGACCTTGGCGCAGTCCTCACACAGCCAGAAATACCGGCGCATGCCAGCCGACCGCCTGGGCGCGGAGGTCATGGCCCCGTCGCGGGCGATTACCGGCTGACGTTCCATGAGAAACAGGCGGCCGCCGCGCAGGTACTTCAGCTCCGCAACACATTCCGGGTTCGCGCATACCATTTTCATCGCCTTCCTCCACAGTTATTGCTAAAGATGGGACGCAGATGGTTGCCCGGCTGGTTGTTTGTTATTTTGCAAAGTCTGTGAATTTTTTTTCAAATAAGGACGAAACGATTTCGCAGGCCACAGCCGGGATTACGAAATGACGTCGTCTATCGTAACTTCCAGCGCGCCGTCCGGGCGGATTGTGACTTTGACACTCTCAAGCGTGGGAACTCGCCAGTCGGCCTGATGCAGCGATGCGGCGGAGTGCGTGGTCAGGACGCCCAGGACCTGGCAGCCTGCGGCTTTTCCGGCGGCCACTCCTGCTGGAGCATCTTCGACCACCAGGCAGGAAGCGGGATCGCACCCCAGCAACGCTGCGCCGCGCCGGTAGGGTTCCGGGTGAGGCTTGCCATTTTCCACCATCTCGCTTGAAACAAAGCGGTCGGGAACGCTTAGCCCGGCGTAGGCGAGGCGGCTGCGCGCCAGGCGGCCGGTCGCGGAGGTGACGATGGCCCAGCGGTCGTGCGGCAGGCTCTGGAGCAGCTCCCGCACCCCCGGCAGCACGGCAATGCCTTCGTTGTCTGCAACTTCCAGATCCTCGATCGCAAGCAACTCGGCTTCGTGATCGGCGTCGGGCATCAGTTCGCGGACGGTTTCCAGCGCCCGCCGGCCGTGAGCCAGCCGGATCGCCACGTCCGGGTCCAGGCCGCGCTCGCGAGCGTAGATGCTCCAGCTCCGCTCCACGGAGCCGAGTGAGCTCATCAGCACGCCGTCCATGTCGAACAGAAAGCCGCAGAGACGCAGGCGAAGGTTGCGGGGATCAGCCATTCTGCTTTCCTTCCAGGGCAAACGTCCGGCCGGCTTTAAGCAGCCGCTGGACAGACTCCGGCGAGCAGGACTCGGCATAGATGCGCAGCAGGGGTTCTGTGCCGGAGGCGCGCAGCAAAAGCCAGCTCTCCGCCGCGTTGGGTTTCGTGGCGGCTTCCGGGTTGCGCAGGAAGAATTTTATGCCATCCAGGGTCTCGGTCCGCTCCACCGGCATACCGGCAAACGACGCCACACCGGCCCGTGCGCGGGCAATGGCGGAGTTCTTGAGATCGTCCGGAATGTGCAGGTCGATGCGGCCATAGTGGTGCTCGCCGTACTCCTGCTGCAGGCTGGCGACCAACTCGCCGAGCGTCTGCTTTTCTTCGGCCATCACGTTGGCCAGCAGCAGGGAGTTGAGCAGGCCGTCGCGCTCCGGCAGGTGCCGCTGGAAGCCGATGCCGCCCGACTCTTCGCCGCCGATGAGAATCTCGCGCTCCAGCATCAGATCGCAGACATACTTGAAGCCAATCCCGACTTCGTGCAGCTTGCGGTGGTGTTTGGCGCAGATGCGGTCCAGCATTTTCGTGGTGTTAAAGGCGCGCACCACCTCGCCGGGCCAGCCGCGGCGTTCAATCAGCCAGCGCAGCAGGATGGCGAAGATCTTGTGGGCATCGACAATATTGCCGTGTTCATCGACCGCGCCGATGCGGTCGGCATCGCCGTCGGTGGCGAAGCCGGCCTGGCAGCCGTGTTCCACGACTGTCTGCTTAAGGGCCTCCAGATGCGGATCGATGGGCTCCGGGTTGATGCCGGGGAACAGTGGATCGTGCTGGGCGCGAATCTCGACAAACGGTATGCCGACGCGGGTGAAGATGCCGGCCAGGACCCCGGCTCCGGCGCCGTACATGCAATCGATCGCAAATTTGAAGCCACTGGCGGCGATGGCCGGAAGATCGGCGAAGCGCTCGACGGCGGCGACGTAGTCTGGCACAAAATCCGCCGGGGTAATGGCGGCAGGCTGCGCAGGCGCGGGCAGCGGCTGGCCGAGCCGCGATTCGATGGCCGCCATGATGGATGGCTTGCCGGAGCCGCCGTAGCTGGCTTTGTACTTCACGCCATTCCACTGGAACGGATTGTGGCTGGAGGTGATCATGACGCCACCGGCTGCCTGGCGATGGCGCACGGCAAAAGAGAGCGCCGGAGTGGGTGTGATGCGGCTGGCAAGCTGCACCGGGATTCCCGCGCCGGCCAGCACTTCTGCGGCAATCCGGGCAAAGCGTGGAGAGCCGAAGCGGCTGTCATGCCCGATACAGACGCCGTGCGCAGGCTGTTCCTGCTCCAGCACATAGCCCGCGATTGCCGCAGCCGCTACGCGCACGTTGGCGTCGGTAAAGTCGTCGGCGATGACGCCGCGCCAGCCGTCGGTCCCGAATTTGACCGGGCATTTGGGTGCGGAAGGGGCAGTGTGCGATGGGTCTGTCATGTGTCAGGGCTACACCAGGTCGTGCTTCTGCTCGAGCAGCAACTGCTTCACCAGCTTGCCGACATCCTGGCACTGGCTGCGCGTGGTCACCAGCAAGACATCGTCGGTCTCTACAATCACCAGATCCTGCACGCCCACCAGGGCCACGTGCCGCTGGGGGACGTGCGCATAGTTTCCGGCAGCGTCCAGCAGGCTGTGGGCCGGAGCCTCGATCACATTGCGGCTTTCGCCTGCGTTGGCATCGCGGGCCAGCTTATGGTCATACAGCGCCGACCACGAGCCCAGATCGTTCCAGCCGAACTCGGCCGGTATGCAGTAGAGGTTGGAGCGATGTTCGCCTTTGGCCGAGCGCGGCTCCAGAATGGCGTAGTCGATGCTGATGTCTTCGCACTTTGGGTAAAGCTCCGCAAAGCGGGCAGCGAAGGCGTCTGTGCCGTAGGCGGCGGCGATCTCTTCCAGATACGGCGAAGTCTCGGGCAGGTGCTCGCGGAAGGCATCGGCCAATGTGCGCGCCATGGCCAGAAACATGCCGCTGTTCCAGAAGTAGCGTCCGGTGGCGAGAAACTCCTCCGCGCGCTCCCGGTTGGGCTTTTCCGTAAACCGGCGCACCCGCACCGCGCCTGACTCCAGCCCTTCGCCGGTCTCAATGTAGCCGTATCCCGTTTCGGGGCGGCTGGGATGGATGCCGAGAACGATAATGTTCGGACCGGCTTCTGCCAGGGCGCCGGCCTGGTGGAGAATCTCACGAAACTGGCCGGTATTTTCAATGGCATGGTCGGCGGGGAACAGGCCCAGCACCGCGTAGGGGGCTTCGCGCTCCAGCAGAAACGCGGCCAGCCCCGCAGCCGGGGCCGTATTGCGCGCGACGGGTTCTGCCAGCAGGTGGCCGTGGGGAATCTGGTCGAGCTGGGCTGCGATGGTTGGCAGCAGCCCCTCGTTGGCCATTACCCAGCACTTTGGCGCTGGGGCGACGGGCAGCAGCCGCTCCAGCGTCTGCTGCAGCATCGTCTT
>JAJXUS010000109.1 GCA_021782675.1 Acidobacteriota bacterium | reverse complement strand
CCACGGTGTTCGGAATATCGTGGAATTTCAGGTCAAGGAAGACTGAAAAGCCGGCCTTCGTCAGGTCGTGGACGACGGCTTCGCCTGCGGCAAGATACAGCTCCAGACCGACCTTGACCCAGCGGCAGACGCCCGTGAGTGCGTGCGCGAGCTCCACGGCCCGGTCACGGGAAGGCACATCGAGGGCGACGATGAGGGTGTCTTCTGCGGTTCGACGGCCGCTGGCGGCATCCGGCTTCATGCCCTAGATTGTATCGGGGCGGCGGCTAATTGCCGGGGACGATGGAGTCGGCTTCCAGCGCAGCGCGGTCGGCGAGCATACGCTCGCGGCGCGCGGCTTCCGCAGCCACCTGCGGATCGATCACGTCGATGCGAACCTGTGTGACGCCGCGATTGCGCATTCCCAGCATCCGGGCCGCCTGCGCGGAAAGATCGGCAATCCGGGTATCCGGAACAGGGCCGCGATCATTGACGCGGACCACCACCCAGCGGTGGGTGTGGAGATTGGTGACCTTGACCCAGGTACCCAGAGGAAGAAAGCGATGCGCGCAGGTAAGGTCGTTCTCGTTGTACGGCTCCCCGCCTGCGGTTTCCTTACCCTGAAACTCCGGCCCATACCAGGAAGCCAGCCCAACCTGGTGCCAGCCGTGCCGCGCGGCAAGCTGTCCTGCCCACGTACCGGCCCGGGCCCGCTCCCGCACCAGAACTGCGGGTGCATTGCGGCTCAGGCGGACGCCGGCGACCGTCAGGCCTACACCCAACAGCAGGCCTGCGGTGACGCTGAGACTGCGGCGCCATCGGCTGGGCCGAGGGAAAGAGGTTCCACTACGGGTTGAATTCTGCTGCATCATCCGCTTCCTTAAGTATATCGTTCAGGCAGCCTTAAGTCGAACAAAATATTGTATTTAGCTGCAATATTTGCTTGCCATTGCCGAGCGTCTGTGCTAGGTGTTTTCAAGCCCAATCCACCCTTCCGGTAGACTGCACCTCAGATGCCAATAGCCCTCACCATCGCCGGTTTTGATCCCTCCGCCGGCGCCGGCGTGCTGGCCGACGTGAAAACATTGGCCGCGCACGGGGTCTACGGCATGGCTTGTGTCACGGCTCTCACCGTGCAATCCACGCAGGGTGTGCGCCGCGTGGAGCCGGTCGCCCCGGCAGTGATCCGGGAGACACTCGACTGTTTAGCCCAGGATGTTCGATTCACCGCCATCAAGATTGGGATGCTTGGAAGCCTGGCCGTATTGGAGGCAGTTCTGGACTGGCTGCAGTCCCAACCCGGGGTGCCGGTGGTCCTCGACCCCATCCTGCGGTCGAGTTCCGGGGCGCCGCTGCTGGATTCAGCGGGCCTGGCTAGGCTGCGGAACGGCGGCCTGGCCCGGGCGGATTGGATTACGCCAAATCTGGCGGAGGCAGCGGCTCTGGTGGATGGGCCGATTGCAACCAATCCGGCCGAGATGGAGCGTTGCACGCGCGCCTTGCAGGCGCAGGCAGCAAGGGCTGGGAATCCGCGTCTGGGGGTGGTGCTGACCGGCGGCCATGCCGAGCGGCCGGACGACTACGTCGCCTGGCCTGGGGGTTGCGCATGGTTACCGGGGGAGCGGGTGGATACGACCGCAACCCACGGGACCGGCTGCACGTTTTCTTCCGCGCTGACCGCCCAGCTTGCGCTGGGCACGGAGCCCGTCGAGGCGGCGCGCCGCGCCAAATACTATGTAACCAGCGCCCTGCAGGGTGCTGAACCGATCGGCCAGGGAGCGGGTCCGCTCAACCATTTCTGGGCCGCGTTGCCTTTCAGGGAACCCAACCGATAATTCGATGTACGGTGGTTAGGTACTTCTGTAATAATCGCGAGAATTACCCTTGTGACTCGTAAAAGTAACCGTGCCATTCGTGACTTGCCCGTGTATGCTGTAGGCAACTTACAGCCCCCAAACGGGAGGGAACGTTGACAACCGTTAAGCCGGAAGACGGAGCTTTCCGGGTGCCTGGCATGGGTACGAAGCCCGAGCATCCGGGATCGCTAATGGAGTTACGCGCTTCGGTTCGGTTTCCCGTCCGCATGAAGGTGCAGATTCGCACCGCGACGGGCCGGGAAGACGCCGAGACGATTAACGTTTCCGCCAGCGGGGTACTACTCGCGTTCTCTCGTCCGTTGGATGAGGGAAGCAACATTGAAGTGGACATGATCATGCCCTCCACCACTCTGGGAACGCCGCAGGACGTAAAGGTGCATTGCCAGGGACGGGTGATCCGTTCGTACATTAAAGGCCCGACACAGGTGGAGATTGCCACCGTGATCGATAACTACGAGATGCTCTCCTGAGGCAATATGCCTGCGATCTCTGATATTTCGAAGAAAAAGGCGGCGACTGCCGCACCGTCTGAAGACGGGCGCGACGGAATCACCGCTGTTCCCGCTATTCCCTCTGGCGATGAAGCCGTTGCGATCCGCATTCTGCTGGCGGACTCCCAGGCGATCTATCGAGTGGGAATCCGCAAGGTGTTTGCCATTGAAGACGATATGCGCGTTGTGGCCCAGGCGGAGAATTTCCCCGGCCTGCTGGCCGCCCTCGAGCGCTTTCCGTCGGATATCGTGCTGCTGGACGGCGCGATGATCTACGGCATGCCGGAGGCGATTCCGGAGATGATCCGGCGCGCGCCCAACGCCAAGGTTGTGGTCCAGGTCAGCGAAAACAGCGAAGACTTTATCGTCGATCTCTACCGTCGCGGCGTGCGGGGCGTCATCTCGCGCTCTATCTCTCCCGATCTGCTGGTGCGATGCATCCGCAAAATTGCGGATGGCGAGACCTGGATCGACAACCAGTCCGTAAGCTGGGTGATCGAGGCCTACCGGGCGCAGGCAACGGCGCTGACCAATCCCCGGATGCAGCCGCGGCTTTCCGCCAAGGAGCTGGCGATCATCGGCTGCGTGACGCAGGGAATGCGCAATAAAGAGATCGCGTACAAGATCGGGACGACAGAACAGGTCGTCAAAAATTACCTGCGCAAGATTTATGACAAGCTCGGGGTCTCCGACCGGCTGGAGCTGGCGCTGTATTGTCTCCATCATCAGTTGCTGAAGCAGCCGGCCGTGATGGCTCCGGCGCAGAAGTCGACGGTACAGGAGATGCCGGCGGGACGTATCCATCCGTAGATTTTGACGATTCGAAGAGCAGACAGCGCCCGGCTCCGGCCGGGCGTTTTTCATTTCGCAGAGGCTCAGCGCGCGTTGGGATCGCCGGGAAACGGCGGCACCGGCGCCGCCACGACGGTTTGCGGACTGAGCAGCACCTCTTCCGGCATGACCAGCCACGCAATCAGATAGGCAATCTCCGTGACCGGAAAGAGGAAGATGGCCAGCACGACGGCGAGAATGCGAATGGCTGTCAGGTCCCAGCCGTAGCGCACGTGGAAGGCAGCACACACGCCGGCGATGACGCGCAGTCCGCGCGGCCGGTACATCGTATTGAGGGGCGAGGCCATAAACAGGTTCGGATTTGCCGGCTGTCCGCAGGCCGGGCAGAAGTTGCTGGCCGGTGGCAACGGTTGTCCGCATTTCTGACAGAACATAACGATACCCTCCCCACGGTGGCCGGATCGCTGGCGACCGCGTGCAGATAAGAATACGAGAAACCGGCCGCGGGGGTTCCGTGGGGTATCAGGTGCCGGTGTACGGCGTGCGGCGAAGCTGCGAAGCCTCCTGCGCCTGGCTGAACTGCGAGCCCAGGGCGATGACTGCATCGTATTGCTGAATCGCCTGCTGACGATGGCCCAGAAGGTCATCCACCTGACCGGCGCGCAGGTGCGCGCGGCGTTGCATCAGGGGACTGGTTGTGGGCTGGGTCGCGGCTGCCAGATACGCCGCGAGCGCGATGTGATAGTGCCGCTGCCCGCGCGCCGCCTCACCCAACCCGTAATAGGCGAGCTCCGGATGGGGATTGGGGTAGTTCTTCATGCCCGCGATCAGACGCTGGTACGCAGCAATTGCCTGCATGCCGTGCCCGGAATCCTTGAGCAGATTTGCGTTTTCCAGTGCAAAGAGAAAATTGCGTGGATACTGCCGCTCCAGTCCATCGATGACCGTGATGGCCTGAGGATATTTGGCTTCGCGCCGCAGGAAGATGGAGAGCGCGGTGCGGGCGGAGACGGAGTTGATGGTGCCGTATTGCCCGACGCGGCGAAGTTCGGCCAGGCCTTTGGATTTGGACCCATGAATGCCGACGATTCCGGCAAGAATTTTGAATGGCAGCGACAGACTGCCGAGAACATATTCATGCACGCCGACGATCAGGTAGGCGTCCACATATTTGGGATCGTTCTTCAAGACCTGGTCGTTGTCGCGGCGCGCCGCAAGCGCCATCTTCAAGGCAGCGGTGTACTTTTTCTCGACCATGCCGATGTACACCGTCTCCAGGCTGGTGCCGAAGCCGCGAGCGAAGAGAGCATCGGTGTCGCGCGGATTTTTGGCCAGGCGCGCATTGGCCAACTCTACGGCGTGGTTGTAGAGAGCCTCGATGTGCGCGGAGGTTTTTGGATTTTCGGTGACGCCGTGCTTGCCGGATAAAAAACCATCCTGGACATACAAAGTGGTATCGAGCAGATCGAGCCGGTAGAGTTCCTGAAAGACGGCGTTGTTCAGCAGGTAGTCTGCGGCGATCGGGTCATCCGGGTGTTCGGCTGCAATCTTGCGGAACCCGGTCTCTGCGGCAGCGTAATCCAGGTCATAAAAATGCTGGAATGCTTGCTGAGTGGCTGGCTGAAGATTCAATGGATCCGTATCGGTTCCATTGGGGGCCGTGACGGTCGCGTGCGCCGCGGCGGGAAGCAGGAGACACGCAAGCAGCGCCGTTGCGCACGCCGCGAAAAGACTGTGGTGCAATCGACTTCGACGCTGCAACCGATGGACCTCGTGGCAGGAAAGTTCCGGTCGGCCGGCGAAACGCCGATGCGGCCATCCTTTCTCAGTTTGATGGCTCGGCAGCGCTGAGGCAAGCGGTGCGCGGCTGGTTTTGTTGCGTTCTGGAATGGAAGCCGAAGAAATGCTTTGCGGGCTCTTCCGATTCGCTTAAGCTGGTGCGGATGACTCGAGCGGAATTGTTGCGGGCGCTTGTTCGCCAGGCAAAAGCCAACGGATTTGAGTTCCGCAAGTGGTACGCGCTGCGGATCGCGTTGCCCTGGAGCGGGTTTGATGCGGCGATCGACCAGCTATCGCATCATCGTCAATACTATGCGCTGCTCTTCTCGCATGAGTTTGTGCAGGCGTTCTGGCGCGAGGGCAGCAAGATCACCTTTGTTGTGCCGGTAAACTCCTTTACCCGCGTGCAAAAGAACGGGAACGTGCTGCGCGTCGAACGCAAGGGCCATACGCGCCGCACGGTGCTCCCCGGGGCGTGGCGGTTCCACCTGAAGGCGATGGCGGTAGCCGAGGATCCTCTGCGGTACATCCGCCGATTCCTTCTCATCGAGGAGGACCTGGGTGGCATCCAGGATGTCTCCGACAGCGAAGAAGCGCCCGCCGGTGAGGTGCCGCTCTACGAAAGTCTGCTGGAAGACGACGCGGACGAAGAAGTGGAATGAGCCGTTGGAGCGGCAAGTGCGGACGCGCGCGACGAGCAACCCTTCTAGACTGGGAGTATGAAGAAGCTGCGTGTTGTTGCTTTGGCCTTTTTCCCGCTGCTGCTACTGGCCGGCTGCCGGTCGGCACTGGTACATGCAACGGTGATCAACAATGGGACGGCGGAGCTGCGGAACATTGAGGTGGACTATCCCAATGCCAGCTTCGGCCTGCCTGTGCTCGCACCGGGAAAGCAGTTTCACTATGAGTTCCAGACGGAAGATCCGGGCAAGCTGTCGGTCAAGTTTGAAGATGTAAAAGGCAAAAGCTTTTCGGCGAAGGGGCCGTCCGTTGCCGCCAACCAGCAGGGAGCACTGGTCATCGAACTGGACGCGAGCGGCCACGCGGTCTGGCGTCCGCAATGGAAGTAAGCAGCGGTGGGACGGCTTAGATGGACTGGACCGGAATCATGGTAAGGTCGCTGACCAGGCCCACTTCTTTCTGCACGAAGGGTTCGGCGTAGCGGACGCCACCCAGGAGTCCGTAAAAGCGCGCCATCGAGAAGGTCCGCTCGCGAATCTCTTCCCGCGGGACAAAGATGCGGCTGCCGGCATTCTGATTGTCGTATTGCGAGCGGTAGGCCATCAGGGCTGCAAATCGCTGCTCGACGTATGGGGTGATATCGACAACCATCGAGGGCCGCACATCGGCGTACAAACTGGCGTAGAGAATTTTGAAGGGACGATGGGGCGTTGACTCCGACCCCGTCTGGACCTTTGTGAGGCCAGCCACGAAACAGGCTTCGTACCCCAGTTTCGCCGCCGTTGCATGGTCCGGGTGGCGCGCTTTCCAGTACGGCAGAATGACGACGCGGGGACGCAGGCGGCGAATGACCGATGCGACTTTGATGCGATTCTCCCAGGTGTTTTCGACCTGGCCATCGGGAATATCGAGCGCCTCTCGCCAGCCAACCTGCAGCATCCGGGCAGCCTCGTTGGCCTCCGCTTCGCGGTCCTGCGCGGTGCCGCGCGTGCCGGCTTCGCCGCGCGTCAGGTCGAGAATCGCCGTGGAGAGCCCCAGGCTGGCGGAGTGCAGCAGGGTGCCACCGCAGGTCTGTTCCACGTCATCGCGATGGGCCGCGATGGCAAGAATGTCACACGTATTGTGCATCGGCAAGATCGTCCAGTGGCAGCGGGAACCGGCGATTTAATCGGCTGCGTTCGATGGTGCATCCATGTACGCAACATCAAAGGCAGTGCCTTGTATAGTCACATTCCCGTTGTAGAGCTCAGTCCCAGCCGTATAGGTCGGCGTAGTGGTCGTGATGCCCACATTCGTCGTCGCGTAAAGATGAATTTGCCCA